>JAYVRF010000096.1:0-7967 GCA_043756925.1 Arcicella sp.
CTTACGGTTTAATTGGGAACGAAGCAAATGCCATTGCCCCCAACAAAAGGATGTTATCGTCAATGACTCCAACGATTGTAGAGGAAAATGGAAAATTGAAAATGATTTTGGGAACGCCAGGCGGTTCAACGATTATTACGTCAGTTTTTCAAGTATTTCTGAACGTAATTGAACATGGAATGACGATGCAACAAGCAGTTGATGCTTTCCGTTTTCATCACCAGTGGTTGCCCGACCGTACAACATTTGAAGAGGGCGGATTCACGGAACAGACGCTAAAAAGAATGCGAGAAAAAGGTTATAAGATTGACGCTCAAAAGAATACGATTGGCAGAATGGATTGTATTTTGGTGTTGCCTGATGGTTCTTATGAGGGTGGGTCAGATGTGAGAGCAGATGATACTTCGATTGGGTATTAATTTTGGTTACTGGTTATTTGTTTGTATTTATTGGTAAATAAACGTTCAAAAATATCTATGTGTCTATTTTAAAAAAGCTCATTATTTTCTTCTACAGAGAAATAATGAGCTTTTTAGTTACCAATAAACACCAACTATTTAGACCGAATTGCCACCACAGGATCAAGTTTTGCTGCTAACCATGCTGGAACAATTCCAGAGATAACACCAATAACCGTTGCAGTAATGATTCCTTTAACCATGTTAGGATAAGTTAGAATTAGTTTCAGCGAACCGAAATCTCCAAAGGACAGAAGCCACACCAAAAATATTCCTACTAAACCACCAATCAAGCTCAAAAAAACCGCTTCAAAAAGGAATTGGAAGAGTATAAAATAATTTTTTGCCCCCAAAGATTTTTGAATTCCAATGATGTTTGTACGTTCTTTTACCGAAACAAACATGATATTCGCAATTCCAAAACCACCAACTAATAATGAAAATCCCGCAATAAAAATACCCCCAATATTCAAACTTGAAAATATTCCATCGAAAAATTTTGTCAAACCATCCAAACGATTTATGGAGAAATTATCCTCTTGAACAGGTTTTAAACCTCTTCGGCTTCTCATCAAACCCGTTACTTCACCTTCTAAAACTTCTTGCCCTTTATCGGAATCAAAGGCTTTCATCGCAATGTCTGGTTCGGGTTCATCTCGCTGAAAAAGACTTGAATAAGAAGTATAAGGAATGTATGCCCGCTGGTCGGGCGAACCTCCGAAGCTCAATAAATCTTCTCCTTTCTTCTTCATCGTGCCAATAACTTTGAACTTAATACCGTTTATTTTCATGGTTTGTCCAACGGCATCACCGATATTTGGGAAAAGTGCCTCTTTTACCTCTGCTCCGAGAATAACGGCAAAGGCAGCATTATCAGTTTCATTCGTTAAAAAATAACGACCATATTCAATTGGAACATCTGAAATTTTATTGTAATCATAACTAACGCCTGTTAAACGAGTTTCCATACTGTTATTGCCATTTTTTAAAGTCGTCATTTTACCATCCAAAATAGAAATCGCTTGGGCGTTTTTTACGTTATCGGTTAAGTATTTATATTCATTGTATTTCATCGTTGGGCGGTTCATATATTTCCACCACGGAAAATTATTACTGAAAATCCAAGGCCATTTACCAACATAAATTACCCCTTTACCGAAAGAATCAATTTCAGAACTGATACTTGCATTCATTGAATCAACAAAGGTGAAAACTGCCACAATGGAAAAAATACCAATGGTTACGCCTAAAAGTGAGAGTGTAGTTCTGAGAATATTGCTCATTAAGGCTTGCCAAGCAAAACGGATACTTTCAAAAAGTTGTCGGAGAAATTTCATAATTATTGGATATTTGGAAATATAAATTTATGATGCCAATTCAATAGTCACAACAATGAAATGACCAAAGGAGTTTATCAATAGGCTGAAAGGTAGAATAGCGTTAAGATTGGAAATAAAGTTTTTAGAAATTATTGAATTACTTGGCAATAACCTAATTTTACAAGTGAAGTTTATATACCACTTAAAATATGTCTTCCAAAATAACAATCTCAGATTTTAAATTCCTGCAAAAATCTTTTGCAGGAGAGCTTTATTTTGATAATTCCACAAGTCATAATGCTCAGAAAATAATGTATTCAACGGATGCTTCTGTTTACCAAGAAAAACCTTTGGCAGTTGCCATTCCAAAGGACGTTTCTGACCTGAAGTTGTTGATAAAATTTGCGAATGAATATGGCGTAACTTTGATTCCACGGGCGGCAGGAACGTCTTTGGCGGGGCAAGTTGTTGGCAGAGGAATTGTGGTAGATATTTCAAAATACTTCGACAAAATTCTTGAAATTAATGAGGAAGAAAAGTGGGTTAGAGTTCAACCAGGTGTGATTCGAGATGATTTGAATGTAACTTTGAAACCTTACGGATTGATATTTGGTCCAGAAACTTCAACGTCCAATCGGGCAATGATTGGGGGAATGATTGGCAATAATTCTTGTGGTTTACATTCGATAGTTTGGGGCGATACTCGGAGTAATTTATTAGAAGCAAAAGTGTTGTTGAGTAATGGTTCTGAAACAGAATTTAAGGATATTACCAAAGCGGATTTCTTCAAAAAAGCGTATGAGCAAACGCTGGAAGGCAAATTATACGGACAAGTTTTCAAGATTTTAAATAATCCGTTAATTCAAGAAACGATTGAGAAAAGCTATCCTAAAAAGTCTCTTACTCGCAGAAATACGGGTTATGCTTTGGATATGTTAAGCGATAACGAGTTGTTTAATCAAGATTCAAATAAGCACTTTAATTTTTGTAAATTATTATCGGGTTCGGAAGGAACGTTAGCCTTCATTACCGAAGCAAAACTGAATTTGATGCCACTTCCTCCCAAAGAAATTGCCTTGATTTGTATTCACTGCCATTCAATTCAAGATTCTTTGCAAGCGAATTTAGTGGCTCTCCGACACAGGCCAATGGCTTCCGAGTTGGTGGATAAGTATATTTTGGATTTTACAAAAGGACATCCAATTTATGGACAAAATAGGTTTTTTATTAAAGGTGACCCCGCTGCAATCTTGATGGTGGAATTTATGGCTGAAACCGATGAAGAACTAAATAAAATTACGAGGTTAGTTATTTCAGATTTACAAAACGAAGGAATCGGTTTTGCTTATCCTATAGTAAAAGGCGAAGACACAAAACCCGCTTGGGAAGTCAGAAAGGCAGGTTTGGGGTTAATTAGAAATTTAAAGGGCGATACTCAACCCGTGAATTTAATTGAAGATTGTGCAGTTTCTCCCGAGGATTTACCCGCTTACATGGCTGATTTACAGGAACTTCTGAAACGACATCATACCAACGCTTCTTATTATGCACACGCTGGGGCGGGTGAATTGCACGTTGAGCCGATGATTAACTTGAAGACCGTGGAAGGCAAAGAATTATTTAGGACGATACTGAAAGAAACAACCGAATTAGTTAAAAAATATAACGGTTCGTTAAGCGGAGAACACGGCGACGGACGATTGAGAGGGGAATTTATTGAGAGCGTTTTAGGTTCGGAGGTGTATGAGTTATTGAAAGAAGTTAAAAATATTTTTGATCCAAAAAATATTTTTAATGCGAATAAAATTGTCAATACGCCTCCAATGAATGAGTTTTTGCGGTATGAGGCGGGCAAAAAGAATCCAGAAATTGAAACTTATTTTGATTTTGATAATCAAGAAGGAATTTTAAGATTAGCAGAAAAATGTTCAGGTTCGGGCGATTGTAGGAAAACCGAAATAACGGGTGGAACGATGTGTCCAAGTTATATGGCAACTCGTTTAGAGAAAGATACGACAAGGGCGAGAGCTAATGTTTTGCGTGAATTTTTAACTAATTCTGACAAAAAAAATCGCTTTGACCACGAAGAAATTAAAGAGATCATGGATTTATGCTTATCCTGCAAAGGTTGTAAATCTGAATGTCCTTCAAAAGTTGATGTTGGTAAAATGAAAGCGGAGTTTCTGCAACATTATTACGATGAACACGGCGTTCCTTTCAGAACAAAAATGATTGGAAATTTTACAAAATCACAAGAATTAGCTTCTTATTTTCCGAGGCTTTATAACTTCTTTGCCACCAATAGTTTTACCTCAAAAATTGCCAAATCAATTTTAGGTTTTGCCCAAGAAAGAACAATTCCAACGCTTGGAAAAACAACGTTGAGAAAGTGGCAAGAAGATAGAATTAATATACAAAAAAAGCGAGAAAAAAATAGTATTCATTTCTCGGCAGGAGTTCTTGGAAAACGTCGTCCACAAGGGAAAGTTTATTTGTTTTGTGATGAATTCACGAATTATAATGACGTTGAAATTGGGCAAAAAGCCATTCATTTATTAACGGCTTTGGGTTATGAAGTTCACATTCCGAAACACATTGAAAGTGGGCGAACATATCTTTCAAAAGGCTTAGTGAAAGATGCACAACGTATTGCCATTCAGAACGTTAAGTTGCTGATAGAGGCAATAAAAGATAATTCGCCAATCTTAGGAATTGAGCCATCCGCTATCTTGACTTTACGGGATGAATACCTTGAATTAGTACCAAATTATCTCCACGCCGATGCAGAAAGAGTAGCAGAGAATTGTTATTTGATTGATGAGTTTTTGGCTCAGGAAGTTGATAAGAAAAAGATTACGAAAGACCTTTTTACGAAAGAGAAAAAACTTATAAAACTCCACGGACATTGCCATCAAAAAGCTCTGTCTTCAATGGTTCCAACTAAGAAAATTCTGTCATTACCAGAGAATTATGAAGTACAATTAATTCCATCAGGTTGTTGTGGAATGGCGGGGTCATTCGGGTACGAAAAAGAGCATTATGACTTATCGATGCAAATTGGCGAGTTAGTGCTTTTTCCAACCATCAGAAAGCAAGCGGAGGATGTAATAATTGCCGCCATAGGTACCAGTTGTCGCCATCAAATTATGGATGGAACAGGTAGAAAAGCAAAGCATCCCGTTGAGATTTTGTGGGAGGCTTTGGTGGGAAATTAATACGGTAGAGACGTTTCATGAAACGTCTCTACATAAAAATTTATGATAAAAAAATACGCAATAATAGTTGCAGGTGGCTCTGGAAGTCGCATGAAAAAGGATATTCCCAAACAATTTATTGAAGTGGGAGGGTTGCCTATTTTAATGCATACCTTGAAACGATTTAAAGAAGCGGACTCTGAAATTGAGTTAATTTTAGTATTACCAGAATCTCAATTTGAGTTTTGGAATGAACTCTGTTTAATATATCCAACCGTTCCACATCAATTAATAAAAGGTGGAAAAACAAGATTTCAATCTGGATTGAATGGGCTACAAGCAATTGACAATGAAGGACTTGTGTCAATTCATGATGGCGTTCGTCCTTTTGTTTCGGTAGAAATAATTAATGAAGGTTTTAAAGTTGCGGCTGAAAAAGGTACGGCTGTAGTCAGTGTTCTTTCCAAAGATTCAGTCCGTGTAAATGGAAAATCAATTGACCGTTCAACGGTTAGAATTATTCAAACCCCCCAAACTTTTCAGATTTCTTTAATTAAAAAAGCCTTTGAAACGGAAGAATTAAGCATTTTTACGGATGATGCAAGTGTGGCTGAACACGCTGGATTTAAGATTTATTTGATTGACGGTAATTACGAAAATATCAAAATAACCACACCCGAAGATTTGCTTTGGGCGGAGGTGATTTTGAACGCAGGCAGGGTTTAAAACTCTGCCTACGTTATTTGACATATGAAAAAACGACTATCTATACAAGAATATACAAACGGAATTATTTCTGGCAACAGAATGATTCTGAGTCGTGCTATTACGTTGATAGAGAGCAATTTACCAGAAGACAAACAACTCGCCCAAGATGTTTTAGAATCCATTTTACCCAATACTGGCAAGGCAATACGTATTGGAATTACGGGTGTTCCAGGCGTTGGGAAAAGCACTTTTATTGAAATTTTTGGAAAATATTTAACGTCTTTAAACAAAAAAATTGCCGTTTTAGCGATTGATCCAAGTTCTCAATTGACGAAAGGCAGTATTCTGGGCGATAAAACTCGCATGGAAGAGCTCGCCCATGAGCCTTTGGCATACATTCGTCCTTCACCGACTGGGGCATCTTTAGGAGGCGTTACTTATAAGACCCGTGAGACAATGTTGTTATGTGAAGCCGCTGGTTTTGAGGTAGTTATCATTGAAACAGTCGGAGTGGGGCAATCGGAAACCTACGTGCATGGTATGGTTGATTTTTTCCTTTTACTGATGTTGGCAGGGGCGGGTGACGAACTCCAAGGCATCAAAAAAGGCATCATGGAAATGGCAGATTTGATTGCTATCACAAAAGCCGATTCGGGCAATGAGTTACAAGCAAGTTTAGCAAAAAATGAGTACGAAAGTGCCTTGCATACATTCCCGCCCGATGGGTCAGGTTGGTTTCCAGAAGTCGTTGTTTGTTCAGCAACTGAGAAAAAAGGTATCGCTGAAATATGGGAATTGGTCGAAAAGCATCGGGAAAAGTTAAGTAAGAACGGTAAATTTGCAGAAAATCGGAAAACCCAGAATTTAGCTTGGATGCACGATTTTATTAAACAGTCGTTGGAACAAAATTTTTATACCAATTCTAAGGTTTCCACTAAAATTAAAGACATTCAGAAAGTAGTCAGCGAAGGTAAAAAACTACCTATTCACGCAGGATTAGAACTTTTGGAGGTTTTTTACAATAGAAAATTATGAATAATATTTGGCATCGCTTATCAGTATTTGTCCTCAAAAATAGAGCTACATTTTTGGCATTAGTGGCTTTTTTAGCACTT
The DNA here is from genome assembly GCA_043756925.1 of Arcicella sp. Lineage (GTDB taxonomy): Bacteria > Bacteroidota > Bacteroidia > Cytophagales > Spirosomataceae > Arcicella. Next base: position 6,795 of record JAYVRF010000096.1, read on the forward strand.
ACGATGGGGTTTTTAGCTACAAAATTTCAGGTCGCAAGTGAACTTCCCAAAATTCTGCCTAAAACTGATTCCCGATTTCAATTATATGAATCCTTCAAAAAACGCTTTGGCGAAGATGGCTCCGTTATGGTTTTAGGGGTTGAAACGGATAAATTGTTCAAACTCGGTTTCTTTCAACAATGGCAAGATTTATCAAAAGAAATTGCCGCCGTAAAAGGAATTGAAAAGGTCGTTTATGCAGGAAATGTGTTTAGAATTATAAAGAATGATTCAGTTAAACGCTTTGATACTGAACCACTTATCGACCATAGAGCGGTTTCTCAAATTGAAGTAGATTCTGTTAAAAGTGGATTGAATAAATTACCAGTTTATAAAGGTTTGGTAATTGATGAAGCTGAAAAAGCACATTTGATGCTTATTACTTTTGACCAAAAATCAATTAATGACCAATCCAGAGTTTTGGCAGTACAACAGATAAAAGAAATAGCTTACAAGTTTGAAAATGAACAAAATATCAATGTTCATTTATCGGGAATGCCTTTTATTCGTACCGAAATGACAGCCCAAATTACGAGTGAGTTAGGCATTTTTGTAACGTTGGCGTTGATTGTTACGATGTTGATTTTATTTGCTTTCTTCCGAAGTTTCAAAATCATGTTTTTTGCACTGATTGTTGTGCTAATCGGTATAGTTTCCTCCCTTGGAATCATTGTTTTGTTTGGCTATAAAATCACGATTATTTCTGGAATGATTCCTTCATTAATTGTAGTAATTGGCGTTCCAAATACAATTTTTATTCTGAATAAATATCACGAAGAATACGCTCTACACGGTGATAAAATGAAGGCTTTGCAAATTACTATTGAAAAAATTGGACAAACGCTTTTCTTGGCAAATCTAACTACATCCATTGGATTCGGGGTTTTTGCTTTTACAGGAAGTGCATTTTTGGCTGAGTTTGGTGTTGTTGCTGCTATCAACGTAATGCTTACATACGCCGTTTCATTGATATTTATTCCCTTGGTTTTTAGTTATTTGGATGCTCCTTCAATAAAAGAAACTTCCCGTTTAGAGTCAGGTAAAATCGCAAAAATATTAGTAAAAACCAAGGGAATAAATATCAATGAAACGGCGTATGTAAGCATTACGTTGATAGCAGCAACAACACCAAAC
>JAYVRF010000097.1:0-7965 GCA_043756925.1 Arcicella sp.
ATTCGCTTTTACAGGTAATAAATTTGAGTTCAGAGCGGTTGGTTCTTCGGCAAACTCTGCAACGCCAATGACTATTTTAAATACAATTGTGGCTAATCAATTATTCAAATTTAGAGAAGAAGTTGATGTGCATATTGAAAAAGGTGTTAAAAAAGAATTAGCTATTGTGGAAGTATTGAAAGGTTACGTTACACAATCAAAAAAGATACTTTTTGAAGGAAATGGGTATTCTGAGGATTGGGTAAAAGAGGCTGAATCACGTGGATTATCAAACCTAAAAACGACTCCTGATGCTTTGGCGAAGTATTTAGATAAATCAGTAATTGATTTATTTTTAAAATATGGCGTTTTTACCGAGGTTGAAATGCACGCTCGTTATGAAATTGAAATGGAAAATTATATCAAGAAAATCCAGATTGAATCTCGGGTAATTGGTGATTTGGCGATTAATCATATTATGTCCACTTCCTTAAAATATCAGACTTTGTTGGTTGATAATGTACGTGGACAAAAGGAGATTGGCATTGACCCTCAATATTTTGCTCCAACGGTTGAAATCATTAAAAAGATTTCAATTTATACTTCCAAAATTAATAATTTAGTGGAAGAAATGACCGAGGCAAGAAAGGAAGCTAATAATGTGGAGGATTTGGTTGAAAGGGCCAGATTATACAGTACGAAAGTGAAAGATTATTTTGAAGAAATTCGTTATTGCGTAGATAAATTAGAATTAATTGTAGATGACGATGAATGGCCCCTTCCAAAATACCGTGAGTTGTTGTTGATAAAGTAATGGATGATGGAACGCAGATGAAATTAGCCATCCGCCTTGACGCCTTCGGCAACGCAGATTTTTGCAGATTTTTTTCAATAAAAGTCCATTTTGCTTTAATATTTTTTGAATTTTGCGAGATTCCTTTTCAAGATTTAGATTAATTGTCGAATTAAAAATCTACGAAAATCTGCGTTGCGAAGCATCTGTGTCATCTGCACGGTCCGCCGTTGCGGTTCCATGTTTTTTCGTAACTTTACATCCAAATCAAACACAATAGAAAATGTTATTAAAAGATAATCCTGGACTTGACCCAAAGGAAATTGAACAACTGAAAGCGGAGTGTAAAGCCGATGGAAAGAAATTTGTATATTTTGAAGATGAACTTGGTGACGAACCCGATAATGTTGAGGAATTTGTTCACGTTCAATTTGTAGGAAATTATAAGGGTCAAGAAGCCATTTTTGATGCTGTAATTTATTCTTTGAGATTGCATTTTAATAGCATAGTATATGAAACAGCCGAGAGAAAGGCATTAAAGACCTATCCCCTTTATGTCCCAATGGAAAATCGTGATGAGACTTACGAAGCCAACGAAGACATTGACGAAGAGGTTGAATTATACATCACTGAGTTAATCGAAGAAATAGAAGAAAACGAAGAAGTAAAACTTTCAGAACACTTAGAAATTGACGAAAAATTTGAGTTTGGCATTGGTTTAGATGTGTGTTTAAATGTGGATGAAGTAGATGATGCTGTCGTTACAAAATTCGTAGATGAATATTTGGCAGAAACCATCAAATTAGACCCAACGATGTATTCATTTAAATCGGAATATGAAGACTGATGATCGGTTTTCGATGTTTGATGTTAGTTTTACTAAGAATCTCGAACCGAAATTCACATGTTAAGTTAGAACAATAGTAACCAAATATCAAACATCGAATCCCGAACATCAATATATGTCATTTCAAGGAACAGAAAACTACGTTGCCACCAGAGCCTTACAAGTTGCAGTAAATGCTGCCGTATCCCTTCAAAAACCACTTTTAATCAAAGGAGAGCCAGGAACTGGTAAAACGCTTTTGGCGTTTGAAGTTGCTTCGGCACTCGGAAAAACCCTTTATTCTTGGAATATTAAATCTACTACTTTTGCTCAACAAGGTTTGTATGAATACGATGCAGTGGCTCGTTTGCGAGATTCTCAATTAGGTAGTGAAGACATTAATAACTTAGATCATTACATCAAAAAAGGAAAACTTTGGGAGGCTTTTGAGGCTGACGAACAAGTGGTTCTTTTGATTGATGAAATTGATAAGGCTGACATTGAATTCCCAAACGATTTATTGAATGAGTTAGACAAAATGGAGTTTTATTGCTATGAGTTAAAACGGGTCATAAAAGCTAAACATCGCCCAATTATTATCATTACTTCCAACAATGAAAAAGAATTACCCGATGCTTTTCTACGTCGTTGCTTTTTTCATTATATTTCCTTTCCTGACCGTGAAACGATGAAACAAATTGTCGACGTTCACTATCCAAAACTCGAAGAAAATTTAATAAGTAGTTCACTGTCAATATTTTACGGAATCAGAGATGTAAAGGCGTTAAAGAAAAAACCTTCAACTTCCGAACTAATTGATTGGATAAAATTATTGTTAGTAGGCAAAGTTTCAGGAGATTTATTAGAGGATTTTAAGACAAATACCGAAGTGCCGCCTTTTATTGGAGCGTTGTTGAAAAATGAGCAAGATACAGGTTTATATGAGGCTCTGCGAAATAAAACTAAACGACCTTATTAATGTTCCTCGACTTCTTCTTGTACTTAAAACAAAACAAACTCCCCGTTACCATCACTGAATATCTGACGCTTCTGAAAGCATTGGATAAAGACGTTGTGGAGTTTGACACAACCGATTTTTATTATTTGAGTAAAACGATATTTGTTAAGAATGAAATATTTTTAGACCGTTTTGATGTATTGTTTGGTCAATATTTTAAAGACGTTTCTAAAATTGGAGCGAAATTATTTGCTTTAATTCCAGAAGATTGGCTCAAAAATAAATTGGATAGAGCGTTTACTGACGAAGAAAAAACCAAAGTTGAGGCGATGGGCGGTTTGGAGAAATTATTAGACCGTTTGAAAGAATTATTTGAAGAACAAAAAGAACGTCATGAAGGAGGAAACAAGTGGATTGGAACGGGCGGAACGTCTCCTTTTGGCAATAATGGTTATAATCCAGAAGGCATAAAAATTGGAAATAATAAATCGGGAGGAAATAAAAGTGCCGTGAAAGTTTGGGAAGATCGAGAATTTCAGAATTACGATGATGACCTTGAGCTCAATACCCGAAATATCAAAATGGCTTTACGTCGCCTACGGATACTCACTCGTGATGGCGTAGAAAATGAGTTGGATTTAGAAAGAACAATTCAAGAAACCTCACGAAATGCAGGACTTTTGGACATAAAAATGCAAGCATCTAAGAAGAATAAAGTGAAAGTTTTGTTGTTATTGGATGTTGGTGGTTCGATGGATGAACACATCGAATTATGCTCCGAGTTATTTTCAGCGGCAAAATATCAGTTCAAAAATATTGAGCATTTGTATTTTCATAATTGTATCTACGAAACGCTTTGGAAAGATAATGAACGTCGTGGAGACAGAATTTCAACTTGGGAGGTTTTACATAAATATAACAACGACTGGAAAATAATCATCGTTGGAGATGCCTCAATGGCAACTTACGAACTAACCTCCGCCCGTGGAAGTATTGAACATTATAACGAAGAATCGGGCTTGAGTTGGCTACAAAAAATGAGCGGACATTTTCCAAATTTAGTTTGGCTGAATCCTACAACGTCAGGCTATTGGCATTACACGCAAAGCATAAAAATTATTAGAGATTGGACTGAAAATAGAATGTTTCCTTTGACAATTTCTGGAATTACGCAGGCGATGAAGTGCTTGAAGAATAGTAAAATCAGGTATGAAAATTAATATAATTCACAGACGCAGATAGATTTCAAAACCCAGCCTGCGTTGCAATTACAATAAATGAATATTTTTTACGAACCAAATATAAAGCAAACCTTACTTCTTAACGAAGAAGAGTCTCGTCATGCGGTAAAGGTTTTGCGGCTTTTAGTAGGAGATTTGATTTATGTGGTAGATGGAGTAGGTGGTTTTTATAAATGCCAAATAAAAGTATCACATGATAAAAAATGTGAAGTAAAAATCATTGATGAAACACAAAGTTATGGGCTTCGAGATTATTACATTCATCTAATAATTGCCCCAACCAAAAATTTGGATAGAATTGAATGGATGGTTGAAAAATGCGTTGAAATTGGCATTAATGAAATTTCTTTCCTTCAAACTCGTTATTCTGAAAGAAAAGAAATAAAAATTACCCGAATTGAAAAGATTGCCGTTGGAGCCATGAAACAATCTCTTAAAGCCTTTCTCCCTAAAATAAATGAAATGATTTCGTGGAAGGAGTTTTTGAAGAGAGATTATTCAGAAAATTCAAAGATGATTGCTCATTTAGAAGATGGAAATCGAAAATTGATTCAACAAATTGCTGAACTAAAATCAAAATATGCCATTCTGATTGGTCCAGAAGGCGATTTTTCATCAGAAGAAATAAATCAAGCAATCGAAAAAGGTTTTGTTCCTGTAACTTTGGGGGAAAGTCGACTGAGAACAGAAACAGCGGGTTTGGTTGCTTGTCATGCTTTAAATATAGTAAATCAATTATGAAAAAAGGATTAGGAATCAGGAGTTTGGCAACTTGCTTATTATTAATTATTAACTGTGCATTATCAATTGGGCAAAGTTCTTTCAAAATCGCTAAAATGAAATATGGCGGAGGCGGCGATTGGTATTGCAATAAAACTTCTCTGGGAAACCTCATTAAGTTCTGTAATAGCAATTTACGAACTAATATTTCTCCGGAAGAGGATATCGTTGAACCGTCAAGTCCTGAACTTTTTACGTATCCCTTTGTGCATTTAACGGGTCATGGAAACATTGTTTTTACAGAATCAGAAGCATTAAATCTACGTAAATATTTGATTGGTGGAGGTTTTCTTCATGCCGATGATAACTACGGATTGGATAAGTTTTTAAGGAGAGAAATGAAAAAAGTATTTCCAGAACTCAATTTTATTGAACTCCCATTTAATCATCCAATTTATTCCCAAAAATTTAAGTTTACTAACGGTTTACCTAAAGTTCACGAACACGACAACAAACCTCCACAAGGATTTGGATTGATTTATCAAGGTCGTTTAGTTTGTTTTTATAGTTACGAATGCGATTTGGGAAATGGTTGGGAAGATCAATCCGTCCATAACGACCCAGAAGTTCTTCGACAAAAAGCCTTGCAAATGGGAGCAAATCTTGTTTCTTATGCCCTAACCATTGATTGAAATCCGATATTTGACAGAATTATTGATTTTCTTGAACCTTTTAGGGCTACAATTAGTCATAACTTAGTATAACAAAAACAAAACAAAAATATGCAATTGGTATTGCCCGCCTTCATTTTCCACTGGTATTTGTCTTTATTTAGTCAAACATTTTTTTTGCACCGTTACTCGGCTCATAAAATGTTTACGATGAATAAATTTTGGGAAAAATTCTTTTATTTCCTTACTTACGTTTCGCAAGGATCTTCTTACTTAAGTCCAAGAGCTTACGCAATTCTGCACAGAATGCACCATGCTTTTAGTGATACCGAGAAAGATCCACACTCTCCCCATTTCTCTGATAACGTATTTTTGATGATGTGGAAGACAAAAAATATTTATAATGCACTACTTAACAATAAAACGAAAGTAGAAGAACGTTTTGACCATAATTTCCCTTTTTCAAATACCATTGAAAAAATGGGACATCATTGGATTTCTCGTTTAGGGTGGGGAATCGCCTATGTTGCGATGTACGTTTTAGCCTACGTTTACTTTGATATGCACTGGGCGTTTTTCTTTTTGTTACCAATACATTTCTTAATGGGACCTCTTCACGGAGCAATCGTTAACTGGTCGGGGCATAAGTACGGATATCAGAACCATGATAACAACGACAAATCTAAAAATTCATTAGTATTTGACTTTCTAATGATGGGGGAATTATTCCAAAACAATCATCATAAATTGCCAAACAGTATGAATTTTGCATCAAAATGGTATGAAATTGACCCAACCTATCCAATCATAAAACTTTTAACTTGGATGAAAATTATTAAACCAAATTTGAGTAAACCTGCAAATGCGGAGTTTTGATTAATTTTGTGGTATGGTTTCAAAATGAGAAATCCTGACATTTTAAAAGGTCAGGATTTCTCATTTTTTTTCATTTGAACGATAATCAAACTCAATGAAATAACAAATAGTATTAGATTTCCAGTTATAAAACCTTGGTCATAATGTGAATTTAGATTTTGTGAAGTTATCAACTTTGAGATGATATTAAACCCCGAAAAACCTATGACCATTGTAGCAAGAATTAAGAGAAGTTTTTTCATAATCTAAAAAAAGGTGTCAAAACTTATTGACACCTTTTGCAGTCTACTTTTTAACGATTACCGTTGTTGGTGTGTAAATACCGAAAGTAATAGCTCCAAGTAAGCCATCAATAAAAGTATGAGTAACAGTCAAATCATAGTCAGCAGCACCACCAGCTAATTGTTTAGCATCAGCAACTCCCAACGGGGCAAGCCCTTGAATCAAGTAGTGATTTTTACCTTTTACTTCAACTCCTGTTTGTGAACCTTTTCCTACCACAGCAGTGTAAGTGAAACAAGAAGTCATTGATAGTGATATCGAGATCATCACTGCAATGTTTAATAATACTTTTTTCATGGTAAATTATTTTAAGTAGTTCCTACTCTTGTGGCTTTTCAGTAACGCCCCGTTTTAATGGTTTCTGGACTCCATATTAACTAAAATCAAAAGTAGTGAATATGTTTGTTTAATCAGATAACAATTCCTTTTATTAATCAAGAAATCATAATACTGCATTAAACTAATTTTCTATCAATTTCAAAACCCTCCAAATAATCAGAAACCCGCTTCACAAACTGCCCTCCCAAAGAACCATCTACGACCCGATGGTCATACGAATGAGAGATAAACATTTTTTGACGAATTCCTAATAAATCTCCTTGTGGTGTTTCAATCACGGCTGGTTTTTTCTGAATTGCCCCAAATGCCATAATCGCTACTTGTGGTTGCATGATAATCGGCGTTCCCATGATATTTCCGAAGGTCCCTATGTTTGAAAATGAGTAAGTTCCGCCTTCCAAATCTTCGGGTTTTAGTTTATTTTCTCTCGCACGTTTTGATAAATCGTTGATTTTAATGGTTAATCCGATTAGGTTATATTGGTCAGCATTGTGGATTACAGGAACAATCAAATTTCCGCTTGGCAGAGCGACTGCCATTCCAATATTGATTTTCGACTTTACAATTATTTTATCACCATCCACTGAAGCGTTTATTTGGGGAAAATCCTTTATTGCTTTCACAATTGCTTCTACTAAAATTGGCGTGTAAGCAATATTTTCTCCGTATTGTTTCTTAAAAGAATCTTTAATATTATTCCGCCAAATTGCGACATTTGTCATATCAGTTTCAACGAAAGAAGTTACGTGAGGGGCTATTCTAACCGATTCAACCATTCTGTCGGCAATCATTTTCCGCATTCTATCCATCTGAATAATTTCATCATTCCCTGAAATTATGATTGGTTTTGCTTTAACTTCTTGTTTTAAAATAATTGCAGGTTGATTTGTACGATTTTCTAAAAAAGTAAAAATATCGTGCTTAGTAACCCGACCTTCGGCTCCCGTTCCTTTGATAGATTCTAATTCAGAATTTGATATTTTTTCTTCTTTACAAATACTTAATACCAATGGTGAATAAAATTTTGAACCTTCTGAATTTGAGAGTTTTGCAGTAGGAATTGGGTCAATATTGATACCCGTTAAAACCTTAATTTCCTCAATTTCTATCGTTAATTTTTCAGAAATCTGAGTTGATTTTGATAAATTATTTTGTTCTTCACCATCCGTTTGAATGATGCAGATTGGCTTCCCAATTTTGGCAACTTCTCCTTCCTTTACAAATATTTCAGTAAGAATTCCAGTATGAGAAGCTGGTACTTCGGTGTCAATTTTATCAGT
>JAYVRF010000098.1:0-7935 GCA_043756925.1 Arcicella sp.
TGCCTTAATATTACTCTTTTTTCAAATAAAGAAAGGAGGTCTTTGTCAAGTGCTTGAATATCCATTGAAATTTTATTTTTCGTTATTTTGTTTCTGCAAATTTGCACACTACTGATTTAAAGACAAAGATTTAAAGGGTTTTTATTTCTGGATAGTTTTGAGATTGGAGCAATGACCAATGAGTTTACGAAGAAATATCTTGAATTTTTTTTCAATATTTTATCAGACTGTAGCAAAGTTCATGGCTCATATCTCAAAGCTACAATACTTAGACCAAGAATTCTAAAATCCCCAAATCCCAAGCATTTTGAGCATTATGAAAGATTTTTCCGTTACTAATTTCGAGAGGAGAGGGAATATTATTGTGGTATAATTCCCCCGTTCCAAGTCCTTGGGGCATAACATTATTAAATTCGGCAGTAAACTGCGTAATGGCATTTAAGCCCACATTCGACTCCAAAGCGGAAGTAAGCCACCAACCAATTTTCAGGCGATTGGCGTTTTCAATCCATTCTCTACATTGTTGAAAACCACCAATCAGCGTAGGTTTCAAAATGATGTATTGAGGCATAATTTTCTTTAACAATTTATATTTATCAGTGTATTCTCTAATACCAATTAACTCCTCATCCAAAGCAATTGGCACGGGCGTATTCTGACAAAGTTCCGCCATTAAATCCACGTTGCCTTGTTTAATAGGCTGTTCAATAGAATGAAGTTTAAATTCAGCTAATTTTTGGAGTCTTGAAAATACTTCATGAATTGAAAAAGCACCATTTGCATCAACTCTGAGCGTAATTTTACTCTCATCATAACGTTCACGAATGTAAGCTAAAATCTCACATTCTTTCTTAAAATCAATCGCACCAACCTTCATTTTTATGGTATTATATCCTGATGCTAATTTTTCATCAATTTGCTTCAACATAAAATCCCGATTACCCATCCAAACTAAACCATTGATATTGATGGTTCTATCAGCTTTTGCAAAGGCATTATTGAAAACCACTCTTTTGCCACCATTCATCAAGTCAAGCATAGCAGTTTCAAAAGCAAAAACGATGGAAGGGAAGGTTTTATCAAGCACTTGGTCAAGGATTATATTCAAATTCCAAGGATAAACTTCTAAATCAAGGGTATTGAAATTTTCACAAATACTTAGTAATTGCAAATCAAAATCTGGGCGATCGTCAATGCTTAATCCTTTCAGAGGTGAACATTCTCCCAAACCAAAGACCGACGAATTTTCATGGTCAAAAATCTTGACAAAGTAGCTATCTTTATGCGTAAGTACGCCCCGAGACGTTCCAGCCTCGAATTTGAAATCCAGTGTATGTTTTGTAAAGACAGCTTTGAGACTCATTTTTGAAAATCCTATTCAGTTAGGGGTAATGGCAGTAAATTTTGAAGCTATTTTGTGTGGAAATAGCTAAATTTTAATAATTAGTTGTCTGATTTTGCGTGTGTTAGGCAATGTGAAGGAAACTTTTAGTAAGAATAAAAACGTTAAAGTTTCTTTAAGGGGGTGTGAATATACTAAAAAGTCATTACTCTTTCTGAATTTTGTCATGTATTTTTTTTATTAAACGGCAATTTTTAGGGATTGGGGATTAGATAATTAGGGATTTGTTAAACTGGAAAATAAACGAATTAGGTTTATTGTCAATTTTTAATTCCTAAATACCCAATCTATAGTTCCCTAATCCCTAATTACCTAATCTCTGATGAAATATTTCCTTTTGCCTTTTTCATTCATTTATGGACTCGTTACTGATGTTCGTAATTTTTTGTACGATAAGGGATTTTGGCAAGAATTCATTTTTAATATACCAATTATTAACGTTGGAAACTTGACGGTTGGCGGTACTGGAAAAACCCCTCACGTTGAATATTTAATTAGATTATTGAAAGATAAATATGTTATCTCGACTTTGAGTAGAGGTTATGGTAGAAAAACAAAAGGGTATATTATTGCTGATTATTCCTCAAATGCACAAACGATTGGCGATGAACCTTATCAATTTTATTATAAATTTAAAGGACAAATTGATGTTGCCGTTGGTGAAAATCGTGTTGAGGCAATCTCTAAGATATTAACTCAAAAACCTGAAGATGGTTTAATTATCCTTGATGATGCTTTTCAACATCGTGCCATTAAACCATCTTTAAATTTATTATTGGTGGATTATTCAAGACCAATTTATGAAGATTTCACTTTTCCAGCGGGACTATTACGTGAACGAAGACATGGAGCAAAAAGAGCTGATGTTGTAATTATTACAAAATGTCCCGAGAATTTAACTTATCAAAAGCAAACTGAAATCTTAAATAATATACAACCTTATTTAAAGCAAAATACCCCCTTCTTCTTCACAAAAACTGTATATGGAAAACCGCAAAATTGTCGTTCAGAGAAAGAGAATTTTGGAATAAAAAAGGTTGTTTTATTATCTGGAATTGCGAATCCTAAACCTTTTGAGGAATATGTAAAAATACATTTTGAAGTTGTTAATCATTTGATTTTCAAGGATCATCACGATTTTACTGAAACTGATTTAATCGAAATCAAAAATCAAACGTATGATAATGGAATGGTTATTTTAATGACTGAAAAAGATATGGTGAAATTTATTCCTTTTCTAAATCACGAATTATTAAAAGGAATTGATTTGTACTATTTACCGATAGAAATTGAATTTTTGACTATTGAAATGAAGTCTAATTTTGATGAATTGATTTTATCTCATGTGAACGAGGACACTCACTTTGGTTCAAGCGAAGACACTTGAACCAAGAATTTTGTAGCTAAAACCCTGTAATCCCAAAACTCCTTTTACCCTAATCCGTTTTTACCTAAATTTGTAGCGTGAAATTAAGTATATATATCCTTACAACAATTGGACTTTTGTTTTCAGGCTCTTTGAAAGCCCAATTTCCTACGAATCTTCCTCAACAAGGTGGAGGTGGTTTTCCAACTGGAAATCAACAAACGGGTTTCCCCCAACCTAATCAGCAAGATAAAACCAAGCCAAATGCCAACGGCAGAATAGGACTCGATGATTCAACCAAAGTAGTTTACGGACCAACCTCCACTAAGTATTTTTTAGAAGAAGATATTTTCAATAATCGTAAACGACTTTACACCATTGACACTTTGATTGACGGAGTTCATAGTTATAATTTCGTTCAAAGAAATAAAAATCTTTACACGGATTTGGGAAATATGGGCACTGCCATTCGTTCAATTTTTTACAAGACACCCGAACAAATTGGGACGTTATTAGGCTATGACGCTTTTTCGTTATACACCCTCAAACCTTCACAAGTACGTTATTTCAACACAAAATCACCTTTTTCAAACATCATCTACGTTCCAGGAGGTAATGACCAAGATTTATTGCAGTTTGAGTTAAGTAGAAATATTGATTCTCTTTGGAATATCGGGTTTAACGTTCAACGGATTTCTTCCAACAAACAATTGATTGATAGAACTGCCACTGCCGACAATACTGCCATTAGTCATTGGGATTTTATGGTTCATTCTAATTATCAAACCAAGAACAAAAAGTATTCTTTATTGGCATATTTCAACCTTTCCGACCATAATTCAAATGACCAAGGGGGCGTTGTTCAAGAAAATTACACGGTTAATGAAGGTGGTTCACAAATGACAAAATTGAGGACTTTGCAGGAGATGCTTTCTTTTACGGGAAATCGTCCAATATTGACAAATGCTTCAACCCGTGATTTATCTTATAACTTTCATGTTTATCATGAATATGCGGGTTACAAAGCCTTTCAAGTTTATCAAGTAATTGATTTTCAGACTCGTAAAGTACAGTTTAAGGATAAGGGTTTTAGAACAGGATGGCAAGATGGTTTTTATCCTTACGCTTTTCCAAACGCAACATCAGTAAAAGGAATAAAATTTCCAACAGATTCTTTAACTTCAAAAACGCTTGTTTTAGATTCACTTTACAATGAAAGTCAGTACAGTAATTTTGAATATAAAACGGGTATTAAGGGATTTTATAGCGGTTTTAATTATCGTTTACATTTTCGACAAAGGTTTTTTAGCTACACAAATCCTTTGAACACTTCTTATTCAAAAACAGGTCAGAACGAAAACTTTTTGGGTCTTTGGTTAAATCAATATTTCAAAGATAGTACAAGAGTTTTTGGGGAAATTGAATATTTGTTAGGAAAAAGTGATATTAAAATTAATGGAGAATTTCAAGGAAAGTGGTTGAATGTAGGAGGCGATTTTAAATCAGCATCACCAACATTGGTTCAACAATTGACTTACAACAACACACTTAGATGGAACAACCCCTTGACATCTTTATTAAATGTAAAATCTATTAATATTTTTGGCTATACTTCATTGAAAATCAAGCAATTAACATTGCGACCAAGCATAGATTTAACTAAAATTTCAAGTTATATTTATTACGATAGTTTGAGTGCTGCACAACAAGCAAAAAAGGATATCGAAATTCTTAGGGCTGGTTTGGGTTTTGATTTTAGGAAAGGTAATTTTTCTACAACTAATCAACTGTTTGTGACCGCAAAATCCGATGAAAATAATTTGATACGAGTTCCTAATTTATTCATGAATACTCGTTTAGCCTACAATTTATTATTCAAGAAAAAACTTTTCATTCAAACTGGCGTGGAATTGCATTATAAATCAGGCTATTTTGCGGATGCGTATATGCCCGCCATTCAGCAATTTCATTTACAGGACAAACAAGAAATATTGGGTTATTTGCAAGCGGATGTTTTTGCCGATATGAGAATAAATCGGGTGAGGTTATTTTTGAAATTTGCTCACGTAAATCAAGGAATTTTTAATAGCGGATATTACGTTTCACCAAGTTTTGCGGGTATGGGACGTACTTTGGAATTTGGCGTTCATTGGTTATTGTTTGATTAAAATTGAATTGTTGAATTGTTGCAACAACAATTCAACAATTCAATTTTAATCAATACGTTCCCTTTTTTCTATCTTTCCTATTTTCCTTTCTATCACGCTTGTCTTCCTTTCTGTCTTTAATATCCTCACGACGGTCTCGTTTATCCTCCCGACGGTCAGCAATATCTTCCAATTTGTCGGCAGGTCCAGTATTCCCATCTTTACGGTCGGCAATATCTTCTTTTCTATCTCGTACATCTTCACGATGGTCTTTTCGGTCTTTTTTACGGTCACGTACATCCCCACGTCTATCACGACGGTCTTCCTTCATATCTCTTTTTAATTTTTTTGCGGATTTTTGTGCCGACGTTAAATTAATACAACAAGCTACCAAAATTAGCGTAAGAAATGATTTTAGGTAATTTTTCATGATTGATTTTGTTTAAGTTAAAATTGTTTCTTTGATATCAACTTGATAAGAAAGGTTTAATTTAAGTTACAATAATTATCAAAGGAATAAATAGTCAAACCCACATTTCTTCCGTATTTTTGAATAAACAGTACCAAAAGATTAATTTATAAATTTCCAAATGCAAACTTTCCTTGAACGTTCGGCAGAACATATTTATTCCAAACATAACCACGCACAATTATCAAAAATATGCATTGTGTTGCCCTCTCGACGTGGGGTTTTATACTTCAAACAAGCCCTTTCCAAGTTATCAGACGTACCTTTTTTATCTCCTGATGTTTTTGCGGTCGAAGATTTTATCATGGAAATAACAGGTTTACGACAAATTGATCAGGTGGCTTTGCTTTTTGAATTATTTGATGTTTTTAAAGAAATTGATCCAAATATAGTCTTTGAAAAGTTCATGACTTGGGCGAGTACTTTGTTGAGCGATTTTGATAAAATTGACCAATATTTAGTTGATCCAAAAGCCCTGTTTAGTTATATTTCAGAAGCAAAAACCTTGGAACGTTGGCAAATGCAATTGGGCGAATCGCAGAAAGGGAACAATATGAAGACCGCCCGAACAGACCGGTATTTTAAACTTTTTGAAAATATTTACACGGTTTACCAAAACCTTCGGACACGCTTAATTGAAAAAGGATTAGTTTATCGGGGTATGGCTTACCGTGATTTAGCAGAAAATATTGACAAATATATTCTTACAAAAGACCGCCATATCAAATATTATTTTGTGGGTTTCAATGCTTTATCCGATGCGGAAGAAAAAATTATTAGAACACTTTTAAAACGCAAAGATTTTGCCGAAACTATTTGGGATACTGATACCTATCTTTTGAAGAATACGTACCAAAAGGGTGGGGATTGGTTAAGATATTATAAAAATGGTAAAGAATCGGAAGGTATTCCGCCACTTTATAATGATGAATGGACGTGGGAAACAGATGAGTTATTAACAGGCAAAAAGAATATCCAAATCATCGGCGTATCCAATGCAAGCATACAAGCAAAGGTAGCAGGACATATTTATCAAGGTTGGACATCTTCGGAGGAGGAAAGGGAAAAGGGAGGAATGGAGAAACAGCAAAATGGAGGAACTTACGAACGTCGAACATCCCAAACTGCCATCGTTCTCGGTGATGAAAATTTGCTTGTTCCTGTGATAAATTCTTTGGGTGAATCAGTGAAGGATTACAATATTACGATGGGGCTTTCATTACGGAATTCTATGCTTTTTACGTTGATTGATTCGCTTTTTGAATTACAACGAAATTTAGTAGAATTCAAAACGGAAGACGGTGGAACGGTCAAAATTCCAAAGTTTTCACATCGGCAAGTAGTGAAGGTTTTGAATCATCCGTTTTTACGGAGGTGGGAGTTGATGAAGTATCAATCAGACGGAAAAGGTATGGTTCAAAACCCAATCCGCAAAACCCTCCAAGAAATAACCGACCGAAATCGAGTATTTTTAAGCTCAAAAGAACTTGCCGAAATCTCTGAAAACGACCCCATGTTTGAAGTATTATTTAAACATTGGAACAACAAACCGCAAAACGCCATTAAGTGTTTTTACGAGTTAATCGATTTATTACGAGACGTTTACAAAGAAAATCATGATGCCATTGAAACGGAATATTTGTTTCAGTTCTATTTGATTCTTCAAAGAATGGAGGGTATTTTAGAAGATCGAAAAGACACCGTGGCGATGCGAAGTTTCAAGGTGTTTTTGTATGAGTTTATTAAACAAACCAAAATCCCTTTTGAGTCGGAAACCGATGAGAGTTTGCAGATTATGGGAATGTTAGAAACCCGTACATTGGATTTTGAAAAGTTGATTATTTTGTCAGTAAACGAAGGAACGTTACCCATGACAAATCGGCAAAATTCCTTAATTCCGTTTGATGCGTTGACTGATCCACAATTCAAATTACCAACGCATCATCATGCCGATGCCGTGATGGCATATCACTTTTTTAGGCTTTTGCAACGGGCAAAGGAGATTGTTTTAGTCCATGTTTTACCTTCGGATACTTACGGGGCGGGAGAGAAAAGCCGCTTTATCTTGCAAATTGAGCATGAATTGGCAAAAGCAAACAAAAGTATTACGTTAACTTATCCAACCGTAAAATTTATTGAGGGAGGTAATAAACTGCATGATGAAACTCGTTTAGAAATTTATAAAACGGAGGATATTTTGCAATTTATGGAGAAATCAATCTGCGAAAAAGGGATTTATCCATCTCATTTTAATCAGTATGTGCAATGTTCTTTGCAATATTATTTCAGTAAAATTGCGGGAATTGCCGAGGCTGAGGAGGTTGAGGAAAAAATTGGCGTTGATACCTTTGGAAATTGGATTCATAAAACGTTTGAAAACATTGACAAAGAGTTTGTGGATAATGGTGGCATCGTTGAAAAAGAAGATTTGGAAAATGTATTGATTAATATTGATTCATATTTGAAACAAGCTTTCAAAGAGACCAATATGAACTTGCGGGCGGAGGAAGGAATGAACTACATTCTCTATCAAGTTGGAGAAACTATTGTA
>JAYVRF010000099.1:0-7934 GCA_043756925.1 Arcicella sp.
GGTGGCGGTTTTGGTGGGGGTGGATTTGGAGGCGGAGGCTTTGGCGGTGGTGGTTTCGGAGGTGGAGGTTTTGGAGGTGGATTTCCAACAGCAAATTCCGATAGTGCATCGGACGCACAGGCTAATGCTCACTTTAACAGTACATCTCTATCATTTAGCTTAGGAAAACGTTTGAAGTGGCCCGATGATTATTTCTCATTGAGTAATTCGTTATCATTCCAATTAATTGATGTGTTAAATCTTCCTCAATATGGATATCCAGAAGGGCAATCTGTTTCAGCTTCGTTTGTAACGAATTTTTCAAGAAATAGTATTGATAATCCAACCTTCCCACGTTCAGGTTCAAGTTTCTCTTTGACGGCATCCCTAACCCCACCGTATTCATTGTTCGGAGGGAATAATAGTAACTTAATTGAATACCACAAATGGATGTTTGATGCTTCGTGGTTTACACCAATTACCAGTAAATTGGTCTTCCACATGAGAACGCACTTAGGTTTCTTAGGTTCATACAGTCCTAACAGAGACATTACCAGTTTTGAACGTTTTGATTTAGGTGGTTCGGGTATGCAAACGGGATTCAACGTTATCAGTCGTGATATTGTTGCATTAAGAGGTTACAAAGACCGAGTTTTAGGTTCACAAGGAACATTGCCACAAAGACTTGAAGGTGGTAAGAACGTGGCATCCAGTGGAGTTGCTTATAATAAATTTGTAATGGAAATTCGTTATCCAGTATCATTAAATCCATCAGCAACAATTTTCTTGTTGGGTTTTGCGGAAGGTGGCAACAATTTTGCTCATTATACAGATTATAACCCTTTCAAGTTATACAAATCAGCGGGTGTGGGTGCAAGAATATTTATGCCAGCCTTCGGTATGATTGGAATTGATTACGGTTTCGCTTTTGATAAAATCCCAGGACTTGGAGACGGTGGTCGTCAGGCATTCACCTTCTCAATTGGACAGCAGATACGTTAATTCAATGATATAATGAGTGAATAATAGAATGAGTGACTATTGTGCATTGTAATTATTCTATCATTTACTCACTCATTGTATATTGTTAATGTTTTGTTAAAGATTAACGCATTGCAATATGAAAGTTGTGGGTACGTTAATGAATCGAAACAATAATACGGGTTTAAATTATATTTGGTTAAACTTTAAACTATTAAAGCCGTGAATAAGAAGATATTTTTATTAATTTTGCCTTTCTTTTGTGTTACACTTAATTTAAAGGCTCAAAAATTTGGTTATATCGACACAGAGTATATTACGTCAAAAATGCCCGAATACACAAATGCACAGGCAGAAATTGAGAAACTTACTACAAAATGGATTAAAGAAGTATCTGATAAAAATGACGAAGTAGCAAAATTAGAAAAAGCCTACCGTGCCGAAGAAATTCTTTTAACCGAGGAAATGAAACAACAACGGCTCAGGACCATTACGGATAAAGAAAAAGAAGCAAAAGACCTTCAAAATAAGGTTTTTGGGTATAACGGAGATTTATTGAAGAAGAAACAGGATATTATGAAACCTGTGTTGGATGAAGTGGCAAAGGCGGTTGAAAAGATTGCAAAATTAAAAAGATTAGATTTTTTATTTGATAAATCATCCGACGGAATTGCAATGCTTTATACCAATCCAATTCATGATTATACGGATTATATTTTGGAAGAATTAGGCATTTCCCCCGACCAATTAAAGGAAAAGGAAAGAGAAGAAAACGAAGCCAAAACGAGTGAAGATAATAAGGAAATTGAAGCAGAAGTCAAGCCAAATAAAGGCAAATCAGCTAAATCAACAACTCCAAAAGAAGGTGACGTAGTTGAACAACCAAAGTCTAATAGAAAAAATACAACAGTACCTAAAAAAGAGTAAAATCAACCAGAATAATAAAAAAAATGAGAAACAAATTTTTAATTGCCCTTTTCGCATTTATATCATTAGCTACTGCTAATGTTAATGCACAACAAAAAATCGGTTACATTAGCTTAGATTATATCTTAGCCCAAATGCCCGAAGCAAAACAAGTAGAAACAGAATTAACGGCTACTAAGACTCAGTACGACAATATGTATCAGTCGAAAGTGAAAGATTTTCAAGCGAAATTGGCTGATTATGAGAAGAACGGCACAACAATGGCAGACGTTATTAAGGCTGATAGAGAAAAAGAATTACAAGGATTGCAAGGTTCAATTGAAGAGTTTCGTCAGAATTCATCTACTTCACTACAAAAGAAGCAAGCACAATTGTTGCAACCTTTGTTGAAGAAAGTGGAAGAGAATATGCACGCTGCGGCGAAGGAAAATGGTTATGCTTTTGTGTTCAACTATGATGCTGGACAAGGAACAACACCAATTGTTCTGCACGCACCAGATGATGCTAATATTTCGGATTTAATCTTGAAGCGTATGGGAATTACGCCAAAGGTTTTAGTTCCACCAACGGCAACACCAGCAACAACAACTCCTGCAACAGCAGCTCCAAAGAAGAACTAAGAATTTTCTTTTAGATATAAAAATCCCTCTCAGATATGATTTGAGAGGGATTTTTTATGTCCTGTAAAATGAATTATCTACATCTCCAAATACTTCATCAACAAATCATATCGTTCACGGTCGGGAGCTTCGATTGCTTCAAAATTGTATGCCCCCACAACATCGTATTCGTATCGAGCTAAGGTTGCTATGACGGAAGTAATATCCTGACGATTTAGTTTTAAAGTCAATATGTCTTTAGTTTCTTCAGAAAATGAGCCACTTGTATAATAGGAACTAATAATTTTTGTATTATTTGATTCAATTAAGCGACTGATTTCTGCCAGCGAATAACTTCTATTTTCAACTGCAATTTCCAAGACTGCTCCTAATTCTTGCGTTCCTAAATTCTTTGAAAACTGGTTTAACAACTCATTTACACTGATTGTTCCAGTAAATTTTCGATCTTCATCTAAAACCACAATAGCCTGTAAATCATACTTTTGCGTAACGGCTAATATCTCTAAAACGTGTTGGTTTTCAGAAACAGCCACCTCAACAAATTCGGGTTGAAGTGCCAACAAAGGTAAATCTTCATCAGCTTCCATCAGAATATCTTGATTAATTAAACCTCTGTATTCAAATTCATTCACAATCGGTAATTGTCCGATTCGGTACTCTTCCATCAAATCTATCGCCTTACCAACGGTATCGGTGGATTTAAGGGTAGGTAGCATTGGATTAATAAAGTCTTTTGCGAGCATATCGTTGATTATGAAGGACTATGAAGCAAATAGGAAAACAGACCGTTCGTGTCAAATCTTCCTAATTTCTCACACTAAATTAATGAATTATGTGCAAATACCAAACTTAATTTCTTAAGCTAATTCCGCCACTTGAATCGGTGTTTTTTCAAGCCAGTTTTCCAAGATTTCATTAAATCTTTCTGGACGTTCCATCATCGGAGCATGACAACATTTATCAATGAAATGTAGCTCAGAATTCTCAATTAAACGATTAAATTCGTGTCCAACTTGTGGAGGTGTAATCGTATCGTTCAATCCCCAAACTAAAAGTGTTGGTGTTTTGATATTAACAACATCCTTTGACATATTGTTCCTTTGAGCAGATTTGGCAATTGAGATAATTCTGATAACTTTTGAAGCCGTATTGGTGATACCAAACACTTCATCAACCAATTCTTTTGTGGCAGTGGCGGGGTCATAGAAAGTATATTCAACTCTCTCTTTTATGTAGGCATAATTCCCACGTTTTGGGTATGAACCGCCCATGCCATCTTCAAAAAGCCCCGAACTACCCGTCAGAACCAGCCTTTTAACTTTTTCAGGATTTCTTAAAGTATAAATCAAAGAAACATGTCCGCCTAATGAGTTTCCCAAAAGGGTTAATTCATCAAAGCCTTTCCAGTCGCTGAATCCTTCAATAAACTCGCAAAGTCCTTCACAACCAGCTTTCAAAATCGGCATATCATAAATTGGCATCATTGGAATAATCACTCGATATTTTCCTTTAAAACCTTCAATAACTCCCGCCCAGTTACTCAAAGCACCGAACAAGCCATGAAGTAGCAAAAGAATTTCTCCTTCGCCTTCGTCAATATATTTGTAGCCGTTGCCTTCGTGGATTTGATAGTTCATAAAGTTCAATATTTTAATAGTCTTTGAATACCAATTAAAACGTTTTAAAGTTTAAAATGTAACTCATGCTACGTTAAAATTATTTTATTGATACTATAATAACGGTTTTATGCTATTTTAGTTCGAACCTAAATTTACCACAAAATAATAAAAAATCGTTGAAAAGTATGTTATTTTTGTGTTATAAAATTAATTATAGTCGTATATTTTACGAACCTTTAATGTTTATATTTCTTTTAATCTATTGAATATTAGATATTTATGATATTTTTGTTTGATTTTTATATTTTCTATTTACCTAATCAATAAATGTAATAAAACCTACTTACAAATAATGTCTGACAAATGACATTATTAGAATAATGCAAAATTCCTTCATTTTGTCATACAGTATTTTTATTTGATTTTTTAGTAATTAAGTTCAAATTGATGATTCTAAACTCCAAATTCTTGAAATTTGATTTTCACATTTAATAATATCTGAAAATGATTTCTCCATACTCGAAGTAAAACGCTGAAAATGGTACGATTTTTAAACATATCATCTTGATATTTCAGCATAATTTTTAGCAAAAATCTTATCTTTTAAATCCTTAAAACATAAGTTAACAACCAAAATAAACATGAAAAAAGTATTGATCTTAGTAGCTTCATTTGTCGTAATGGCATCATGTGTGAGCAAGAAAAAATTAGCGGATGCACAGGCAGAATATTCCACTTACAAAGCGAGTTCTGAAAATAATTTGAATAGAGTAAGAACAGAATTGCGTGATTGCGATAAATTAAAATCAGGCATAGAATCGGAATTAACCTCTAAGATCAATGAATTAGACCTAAAATCAAAGCAATGGATTTCTCAAAATAAAGCCTTGGAAGATCAAATTGATTATCTAAAAAAAACCAATACGAATTTGTTAGATAGAATGTCCGACCTTTCAATTATCAGTAAATCTGGGGCAGAAAGCATCAAAAAATCTTTGGAAACGTTGAACGAACAAAGTAAATACATCAAAGATTTAAACTCATCGGTTCAGCGAAAAGATTCCTTGAATTTAGCCTTAGTCATGACCTTAAAACGTTCTTTGGCGGATATTAATGATGAAGATGTAACGGTTGAAGTGAAAAAAGGAGTTGTGTATATTTCAATTTCGGATAAAATGCTTTTCCAATCGGGTAGTGCCGTGATTAATCCGAGGGCGGAGGTGGTTTTAGAGAAAGTTTCCAGAGTTGTCAATGACCATAAAGAACTGGATATTTTAGTGGAAGGACACACCGATAACGTGCCAATTTCTACGAGTTGTTTGATGGATAATTGGGATTTATCGGCAAAAAGAGCAACATCTGTTGTCAGACTTTTACAAGCTAAATTTGACATTTCTCCTGAGCGTATGACGGCGGGCGGACGTTCTGAATTTGTACCGAAAGTATCAAATTCAAGCGATTCAGGACGTAAAGCAAATCGAAGAACTGAAATTATTGTGTTGCCAAAACTCGATCAATTCTTTCAAATGTTGGCAAATGGACAAAAGTAATTGATTAGTTATTGGAGATTTACGTAAAGTTAAATCAATCTGAAATGTAAATATTCATGTCATGACACAAAGTCATGGCATGAGTTGTAAAAGTGGTAAAATAGGTGATATTAAATAATTTTCTTAATCGCATTCACAACTTGTTGAGAATGATAGATTAACGAAAAATGGTCTCCCGAAACTTCCACAAAATCTTCATCTGGGAAACGAACAATATTATCTTTTCGGGCGTGAACTCGCAATTCGGGTTTGATGGTGAGCGGTTTAACTTTTATAGATAAAATTTGGAATTGTTGGTATAAAATCCTTTTGTCCAATTTCAATAAACCATCAATTAGTCCATCATATAATTGTTTTGATTCTGGAAATTTGTATGTTTTTTTCAAAAAAGATTCCATCATTGAACTTTGAAAAATACCAAATTTAATGAGATATTTGATTAAAGTTGGGTTAGTCAGGGGAGTAATTAATTTCTTTTGGTCGGTTAAGGATGCCAATAAAATTGCCTTACAACCACTTTCTTCTTTCATATAGGAAGCAATCCATCCACCCATCGAGTGCCCAATAACGCAATCCTGAGAAGTTATTCCGTATTTTTGAATGAGATAAACAGCCATTTTTTGAACGTCTAAATCATCGGGGGCATCGTGCCAATCAGCCAATACTTTTTCTAAATCTATGGCAATTTGTTCGCCTTGGATGATGGATTTTCTAACTTCGTTAAAAATGGTGTGGTCTTCAACGAACCCGTGGATGAAAAGTATTTTCATGGAATTTGGTTATTGGTTAACCGTTATTGGTAACTGCATAATTTCAAGTAAGATACTAATTATTTTTAATTTTATAAATATAGTAAAAATAAATGTTTCCAATTCATCAATTTAAAATTTTGGAAACCTCCAACACAACTAATAACAATTAACGAACAACTAATAACTCGTTTTTTGTTAATTTTGTACGTAATAAAGAAATAGAGAATGAATATTGAAAATATAGTAATGAAAGAGCTTTTTTTACCAACGATGGAATATTTTTATACCATTCAAGGCGAAGGATTTCATCAAGGACGGGCGGCGTATTTTATTCGTTTGGGGGGTTGTGATGTGGGTTGTCATTGGTGTGATGTGAAAGAATCTTGGGACATGAATGCTCACCCTAAACTATCTATTAATCAATTAGTTACGGATGCTGCACGGTACACAGGACGCTTGGCAGTAATCACGGGGGGCGAGCCTTTAATGCACAATTTAAATGCTTTGACGAAAGCATTACACGAAGCAGGTTTTGAGACAAATATCGAAACCTCGGGCGTATGTGAACACGTTTCGGGAGAGTGGGATTGGATATGTTTTTCCCCTAAAAAATTCAAAAAACCGAATCCAGAAATTTATCAAAAAGCGAATGAATTGAAAGTGATTATTTTCAATCAATCGGATTTTGAATGGGCAGAGAGTTTTGCGACGGTTGTTTCGGATAGTTGTATGTTATATCTGCAACCCGAATGGAGTAGAATGGAAACAATGTTACCCGAAATTATTGAATATGTCAAGAACAATCCGAAGTGGCGAATTTCAATGCAGGTGCATAAGTTTATGGATATTCCTTAAATAATAGTTGAATAAAAAAATTGACTGGTTGTTAAATGCTTGAAATTTAGAAATATCTTGCTTACAATACAAATCTATTTTCAAACGTTTAAATGAACACAATCCCAAAGCATATTCATCAAAACTATGAAACCATTTTTCATCAAAATAATCTGCTCATTAATTTTTTACTGCCTATTGCCTACTGCTTACGCCCAAAATCCCCTTTCCTCAACCAACAAAAAAGCCGTTGATGCCTACGAAAAAGGTGTTCAAGCACTCAAAGACCGCAACATCGAAAAAGCTTTTTCGGAGTTTGAGGAGGCTATTGAACGGGATAAATTATTTTCGGAACCTTATTTTCAATTAGGAAGACTCTACGAACAAAATCGTCAGTTTGGGAATGCCATTTTGAATTACGAAAAGGCGGTAAATGCTCAGGAAAAGACTTCCGTGACTGAAATTGCGGCTCAACAAGTTGGACAATTGTACCTCAAAAAAGGGGAATATCAAAAGGCTTTGGTATTCTTGAAGAAAGGCCTTGGGGCAGTTACTACCTCCAACCAAAAACGATATAAAACCCGAATTGATAATTGCAAATTTGCTTTGGAAGCTATTAATAAACCATTGATTATCAATCCATTGGAGTTGCCAAAGTTAGTTAATAAATTT
>JAYVRF010000100.1:0-7839 GCA_043756925.1 Arcicella sp.
CAACAACGCCCTCGAGGTGCCAACGCCTTTAAGAAATTCTATTCGGGTATCGAAAAAACTATTTTGCATAATTTTGTAAATGGTCGCAACGTTATTAAGTTATCGCCTGTCTTTAACGTAAACAATTTTGTGAAAATACATCTTTTTATGTAAATTAGTGCTTATCCTATCCTCTCTTAAGCTCAATAAGAACAAATTTAAAAAATTATTCCAATCCCCAATTCCATTACTAACCTTAAAGAATATACACTTTCATAAAACACGAGTTCAATCTACATAATTCAAGGAATAAAATTAGCCCATTCAATTTTAGAATTTATGTGTAAAATTTACCGTTTTATAGTGATATTTTTGTGTATTTCAACTGCTTTCGAAAGCCGAGCCAACCATATTCTTGGTGGGAATTTTGAGTTAAATTATGCTGGTTCATCAGGTAATTACGAACTTAATTTAAAGTTGTTTTTTGATTTAGCCCGTCGCCAAGTTTCACAAGTTGATGATAATAATTTGAAAATTGCTATTTATCGTAAAAGTGATAATAAGCAGATGAAGTTACTGACGTTAAACAATCCCAGTTTAGTAGGAAATCCCTTGGTTTATACCAACGAAAACTGTGCTGCCACTCAGGGATTAAAAATTACGGTTCTCGAATTTTCACAGAATATTTATCTTGACCCTTTGGAATATAACGACCCAAAAGGCTATTATATCGTGTGGGATAGGTGTTGCAGAAATGTTGTTGATAATATTGCCAATTCCTTGGCTGCGGGGATGCTTTTCTACCTCGAGTTTCCCGCTTTAAGAGATGTTGCAGGACAAGATTTCAAAAATTCTTCGCCTCGATTTGTCGTTCCCAATGGGGAATATATCTGTAAAGGTCAGCCCTTTAAATTTGATAACGGTGCCACCGATGAAGATGGTGACCAACTGCGGTATTCCTTGGTAACGCCTTTGAATGGTTACAGTAATTCGGGAAATGCCATTCCTAATCCTCGTTCTTCTCCAAGCTATCCCACGGTTACGTGGATAAGTGGATTTAGTGCCACCACTGCCATTCCAAGCACACCCAACATGGTTATTGATGATAAGGGGCAAATTACTGTAAAATCGGATGTTTTGGGGCTTTTTGTCTTTTCGGTTTTAGTAGAGGAATTACGAAATGGTATGGTAATTGGGCAAGTACGCCGTGATTTTCAGTTGAAAGTAATTGACTGTGAAAAGCCACCCGTTAAACCTGCGATTTTTAAGGATAACTCTCCTACCACTACTCAAGTGGCTCAAATTGACATTTGCGAATTTGGTTTTGTGGAAGTTGCCACCAAATTTGATGCTAATTATCAGTATCAATGGCAAAAAGATGATAACAATATCTTAAATGCTGATAGTTATAAATTGAAAGTAACTGAAGCGGGAGATTATAATGTGGTAATTAGTTATAAAACGGGTTGCAGTGGTTCTTCAAAATCTGAAAAGACCAAAGTAACGGTAAAACCTGGCGATAATTTTCAAGTAAATCCTGATATGGCGGAGGTTTGTGATACTCCAAATGGTGTGGCTCTAAACATTGAAAAAGTGGGTGGAGGGGCATTTAATGCAGGAAACTATCTGTATCTCTGGATAAGAAATCAAACCGATACCATCACGGTACGAAACGTTTTTATCCAAGCCAAAAAAACGGGAAAATACGTAGCAAGAATGACCCAATTATCGGGCGTTTGCCAATATGAACTGGAAGCCAATGTAATCATCAACCCTTTGCCCGAAGCAATTATTAGCAATACCTCTGGCTTGAAAGTAATTTGCGAAGGCGATTCCATCTTGCTGAATGCCAGTCAGAGTTCAAATAATAAATACGATTGGCAACGGGATGGCGTAAGTGTGCAGAATACTTCAAGCAATAAATATGGGGTTTCAACGCTGGGGACACATATTTATAAATTTGAAGTTACGGACGGTAAGGGTTGTAAGAAGATGTCTGATACCTTAAAATTGATAATAAATCCACAAACGCCCGTGAGATTTGATTCCATTAGTCCACAATGCGGCACGGGTGGAAACAGAATTGATTTAAAACCTTACGTCTCACCTTATGATGCGATGTACGGCAAATTTTCGGGTCGTGGTGTGGATGGTACGGTTTATAGCCCTTTGTTGGCAGGGTATGGACCTTCGCCCATCACTTATACTTTTACCAATAATTTTGGCTGTGTTACCAAATCTAAACGCATTGCTTTCGTGGATTTAACCCCCAAAATTCAATTAGGCAATGATGTAACCATTTTTAGGGGCGATACCGTCCAACTGAAAAGCACCATTAGCGGTAGTTTTAATAATAATGCTTTGATACAATGGAGTCCCAGTTTGGGTTTAAGTAATGCTGCAATTGGTCGTCCTTTGGCATCGCCCAATGCAACGCAAACCTATATATTGAGTGCCGCTGCCCCGTTAAGTGGGTGCAAAAATCAGGATACGATTGTGGTATTTGTGAAAACTAAAATCAAGATTCCTGGGGCTTTTACGCCCAATGACGATGGCACAAACGATACGTGGGTTTTGGAAGGAATTGAGGATTATCCAGATTCAGAAATTTCTATTTTTAACCGCTGGGGAGGGGAGATTTTTATGACAAAAAATTACCCAATTAATCCTTTTAATGGGAAAAAAGGCAATGATTTTTTGCCCACAGGAACATATTTTTACGTAATAAAGACTGGTGATACGGTGCCTACACAAACGGGTTATGTAACGCTGGTACGAGGAGGGCAATGAAGCACAAAACATGATAAATGAGCGAACATTGCCTATTACAGAACTATTTTATTTAACCATTGGTGGCTCGGTAGTTTTTTTGCCGAATAATGATAAATTTACGTAACGTTTTGGAGCTAAACGAAAGTCAATCAACAGTTTATCCAAATCCGCTAAGGAGCGATTGATGTTTGAATATAATGAATCATCTTTCAATAATTTACCCATTGAGCCTTGTCCAGTCTCGATACCCAACATGATTCTTTGTAAACCATCCAGTGATTTTTGAGTAGTGGCAACGGCTTGGCTTATCTTCAAAGCATTTAAAGAATCAGCCATTGAGCTAAATTTACCGATTAGCGGTTTGATACTCTTTTCAGTCTCAATTAAATTACCCGAAAGTGCTTTCATATTTGCCGTTACACCCGCCAAACTTGCTCTATTTTCGGTAATGGTTAAACCCATAGTACTTCCCAAAGTAGAAACAGTTCTATCAGTATTTCTTATTAATCCATTCACCGAAGAACCCGTTGCTTCAAAACTTTTGGTAACAACTCTTAATGAACGAGTCAAAGAATCTAAATTATTGATTAAAGGAAGAGCCTTCTCCTTGATTAATTCACTAACGCCCGTTTCGCTGGTGGGTTGTAATGAACCACCTACTGCAATAATCCCATTTCCTTTACCCATTTCCAATCTTACCAGTTTGCCACCCAAAAGTCCATCTGAAGATAAAACTGCTTTCGTGCCTATGGGCAATGGTAAGTCTTTACGGATTGCCAAAGTAACTCTAACTTGGTTACCCGCAATAAGTTCCACTCTTTTCACCTGCCCTACTTTCATACCACTCAATGAAACTTGGTTGGCTGCGGTCAATCCTTCTACGTTTTTGTAAATTACAATGTACTGATTATCAGGCGAAAAGAAGTCTTTGCCTTTCAGGAAATTAAATCCTAAGTACAGAATTATGAATGAAATAATGGCGAGTAAGCCAACTTTGGTTTCTTTAGAGATAGTCATATTTTCAAGAGAATCAATTCTCAATTTCTTCTTTATATAGTTTAAAAGCCTTAAAAATGGACGTAGCTACTTCGTCTTGTCCTTCGGTGGAGGCTAAATATTTTTCTTCTTGGGCATTGGTCAAAAAACCCGTTTCAATTAACACACTTGGCATAGCGGTTTCCCAAAGTACCAAAAAACCTGCTTGTTTTACGCCATAGCTGATTCGGTTATTATGTTTTTTGAACTGACGCTCTACTTTCGAGGCTAATTTGATACTGTTGGTCATGAAAGCATTTTGATAATTTGCCATCATAATATGTGCCAATGGTGAATTTGGATTGAAGCCGTTGTAAGTCTTCTGATAATCGTCTTCCTGCAAAATTACGGAGTTTTCTCTTTTGGCAACATTCAGATTCTCATTCGTCTTATGTAACCCCATCGTGTAGGTTTCCGTTCCCGCAAATTTGGCAGAGGGGTGAGAATTGCAATGTACCGAAATAAATAAGTCGGCTTTGTTACGATTGGCAATGGCAGAACGCTCGTGCAAATCTATTTTTATGTCCTTCATACGAGTATATAAAACCTTAACATTGGGATATTCAGCTTTAATTTTTTCACCTACTGCCATCACAATTTTCAAAGCAATTTTAGATTCGTTGTGGTCGGCACCGTGACAACCAGGGTCTCTGCCGCCATGTCCAGCATCCAAAACAATAATTTTTATATTGTTGGCATTAGAATTAGGTACTGGAAAATCAGTACCGCTGATGGTATCTTGCGGACTTATAAAAGCACCCAAGCCACAAAAAAAAGCAATTAATAAGAAACCTTTAACAAACTTTAACATTATTTTCAAGGGGGTACGTTATCTTCAATGAGTAATAGATTAGTTTTGTAGTGCAAAGATAAAATTTTAATACAACTGAAAAAAGAACTTCACATATTGAGTATCATAATTAGCTTATTTTTAGGGATTTTTATCTCAAATCAGGCTAATGGACAACGAGTTATAGCGGGTAAGCCTACGATAGATACGAAAAAATTAGGGCAAAAGATGCCTTTGAAAGATACCATCAAGGCTGATACTCTTACAAAAACCGTTCCTGATTCCCTCAAAAAGAACAACGATTTGCAAACCACCGTAGTATATTCTTCTAAGGATTCCACGGTGATGGACACCAAAAACCAAGTGGTATATCTTTATGGTGAAGCCAAAGTGAAGTACGGGGATGTGGTTTTAGAGGCAGATTTTATCAAATTGAATTGGGATAAAAATGAAGTTTTTGCCCAAGGCACGAAAGATACCGTTGCCCAAAAAACCATTGGCAAACCCGTTTTCAAGCAAGGTGGAGAACCCTACGATGCCGATGAAATAAAGTATAATTTCAAGTCCAGAAAGGCAATTATTAAGGGCTTAATTACCAAACAAGGCGATGCTTACGTGCAGGGTGTGAGCGTAAAAAAAGACGATGAAGATAACCTTTATATCCGTAATGCCGTTTACACAACCTGTAATTTAGAACATCCGCATTACAGTATTAGAGCTCCCAGAATCAAATTGGTGGGTAAAAAAGAAATTGTATCAGGACCTTTTCATTTCGAGCTAAACGAAATTCCTTTGCCCATTGGCTTACCCTTTGGGTTTTTTCCTTACAAACCCCCGCAAGAGAATGGAACGTCGGGAATTATCATGCCTACATACGGCGAAGAACCGCAAGGACGTGGATTTTATTTGCGTGAAGGAGGTTATTATTTTGCCATCAGCGAGAATATTGGATTACGTCTTACGGGTGAATTCTACTCAAAAGGTAGTTTTGGCGTAACGGCTAACTCGCAATACATCAAGCGATACCGTTACGGGGGTTCTTTTAACGTTACGTATCGAAACAGTAATAACGGGCAGGAATTTAACCGTGTCAATCGGGATGATTTTGGGATTCAATGGTCGCATTCGCCACAAAATCGGGGAAATTCAAGTTTTTCGGCATCGGTCAATTTACAGAGTAATTCTAATGCTCAATTTAACAGTGTAAATTCTAATAGTTATATTTCAACTGCCCTCAATTCATCGGTACAATATTCACGAAATTTTGGACAGAATATTCGTACCAGCCTGAGTTTACAAGCCGACCAAAACACGGTTACGAAGGCAATTAATGTAAACAATAATTTTTCATTTGGAATAAATCAATTTCAACCTTTGAAAAATAAAAAAGCTGTAACAGAAAAGTTTTGGGATGGTCTAAGAATTGGTTTGGATTTAAACGGTTCAATAGGATTGACCAATCAAATTGCCTTAGATAACCGTGCTTATAATAACTTACCTTATAATGTAAACCGTAAAAAAGATACCCTTGATACTGACCCAAATCGTCCAAGAATAATTCAAGACCCTCGTTTAGTAGCGAATCAGCAACCTAATTTAGCCCGTGATGGCGTAGTTTCTTTCATTGATAATTTTGGTCAAATTTTCGATAATAGAAATTTCAAAATGACTTACTCAATTCCCTTGGCTTTACCCAATATCAAATTAGGAAAGTACATTAATCTTACGCCAAGCACGAGTTTATCAGGAAATGTGAATCGTCAGAAATATAAATATTCATTTGTAAAACCTGGGGATGCTAATTTTAAACCCTACGCCAGCGATACTTTGGCTCGCAACGGAGTAGTTCAAATTGATACGTTGAGAGGAGGTTTTAATCCAGATTATCAATATTCTTTTTCCGCCAGTATGAACACCCGTTTGTACGGAACAATCAACTTTAATAAAGGTAGATTAAAAGGTATTAGACACATCATAACTCCCTCAATTAGTGCGAATTATACGCCAGATTTTACTGACCCAAGTTTTGGGTTTTATCAAGAAATACAAGTAAGTACAAAAGGGACGGATGTAAGGCAAATAAATGGGCAAACCGTAACGGGTTCATTCCGAAAAATATCTGTTTTCAATCCTACGCAAACCAATTATGGCAGTCAATCGGGGGGTATTAGTTTAAGCATTGCTAATACATTTGAGGCAAAAGTCAAAGCAAAATCAGACACGGCAGAGAAGGAATTCCAGAAGATAACTTTATTGGATAATTTATCACTTTCAACAAATTACAACTTTTTTGCGAGGGAATATAAGTTAGCTCCTGTCACATTTTCAGCCGCTTCAAGGGTCAAAAAGTTTGATATTAACTTGAATGGTTCGTTTGACCCTTATGTGTATGTGCAGGACGGTTCATCATTGGTAGGTTCAAGACGAGACGAATATAAAGCTCCCTCGCTTTCCAATCTAAGTTTTTCTATCGGTAAGAGTTTTCAACCAGCAGTAGCAAATAAACCCAAGAAAAACCCCGACCCTACTAATAATGTTCAGGAAACTGCTGTGGAACAAATCAATAGAAATATCAATGATTATGTAGATTGGAATGTGCCTTGGCAGTTTCAGTTTAGTTATCAGTACAACATGAATAAGGTGGGTTTTGCTCCTGCAGTTATTGTAAGTGCCGTTACTTTTAGCGGGAATCTGAAATTGACCGAAAAGTGGAATTTTAGGTTACAGTCGGGCTATGACTTTGTGTATAAGGGAGTTACCCTTACAAACATCAGTATTCAGCGAGATTTACATTGTTGGGAAGCGGCTTTTAACTGGACACCCGCAGCCAGTCCTTATTACGGACGAGCCAGTAGTTATTCATTCGATTTAAGAGTAAAATCTGCTCTTTTGCAAGAATTAAAATTATCAAGAAGACGGTCGTTTTATGATAGAGGAGGGTTTTAATTTAATGATGAATGTTTAATAATTGCGGAGATTTTAACTAATCATCAAATTACACCCTCGGATATCCGAATTATCAAATCTTCCTAAAATTTTGAATTTTGATGTTCGTGATTCGATGTTCGATGTTCGATGTTTGGGAAATTCTGAACATCGAACATCGAACATCGAATCACGGAATACCGCTCCCAAATCCTTCGTTTCAATAAAGCAGCAAGAGTCAATATTTGCCAAATCAATCACATTTATTCCTCCCGAACGAGTATTTTGTACATAAGAAAAAGGGTCATTAACGTCCCTGAACAGGATTTTCATCGAAA
>JAYVRF010000101.1:0-7822 GCA_043756925.1 Arcicella sp.
GGCACCACGTTTATTGAAAGTCTGGTTTATTTCAAAAATAAATGGTTTCTCTATTACGGAACGGCGGATAGTATGGTGGGCGTAGCAATTAAGGAGTCAAAATGAGAATATCAATCTTAATCCTCGCTGCTGGCAGTTCCAGTCGGTTGGGGCGACCTAAGCAATTAATTGAATTTGAGGGGCAAACTTTGATAGAGAGAATTACTCATACTGCTTTGTCAGTTTCAGAGGAAGTGTTAGTTGTTTTAGGAGCAAATACTGACTTGATTAAATCGAAACTTGATACTTTTTCAGACCGAATAACCATTGTAGAAAATTCTAATTGGCAAGAAGGAATGGGTACTTCCATAAGCCTTGGAGTAGCAATTTTAGCCCAAAAATCAGAAGGAATTATGATTTTATTATCTGACCAACCCTTTATTTCACAAGTTCTTTTGCAAAAAATGATGCAAACTTTTGCAGAAAATAAATATCAAATAATAGCTTGTGATTATGGAGAACAATTGGGCGTTCCAATTTTATTCGATAAAGCATTTTTCTTAGAACTTGAAAATCTAAAAGGAGAACAAGGAGCAAAATCATTTGTGAAAAATTATGCTGAAAAAATTGCATCTATTGAATTTAAAGACGGTTTGTTTGACATAGATACTCCCGAAGACTTATTAAAACTTACATTGTTGAAAAACAAAAATACCGAAGAATAATCTTCGGTATTTTTTGTTTTAATCCGCAAAAAGCGTAAAAAAGTTTCAATTGGATTTTGCTTTGGTATAATGGATAGTGGTCAAATATTCAATTGGTGGCTGTATAAATAATTAATGGTTAAGTACTCAAAGGAAAAATTACTTGAAATTATTGCATTTCTTTTTTCAGTAATGCAAAGTTCTGCAAATTTGAGATGATAATAAATAGCCAAATTGGCTATTTATTATCATAAATCAATTATTTTTGTTTCTCTTCGAGTCAGCATTGCTATTACACTATGGTACAACTAAATAAAATTATTCTTGTTTATGCAAAATTTGCCACAACACTCATTAGAGCAACTATACCGTAAATGTTTGGAAGCTGTAAGTAGTATTGCGGGGATTGATTCAGAAAAATCTACCGAAAAATACTTACAGGAAATGGGGTTTTTCAACAAGGATACCACTTATCTAAATGCGGTTTATGGCATTATGGATATGTCTAATCTTTCCTTCAAATATATCGTTAATACTGATTTAGCTTTAGGAATTCCAGTTGATAATTTTATGCAAAAAGGATTTAGTCAGTTTTTGGAGTCAATGGTACCTGACGCTGAAAACGTATCTTCCATTCCCACCCTTTTTAAATTTATGACTGATTCTATTCGAGAAGCACCTGCTGATATCAGAACCAATTTTATTGCCTACGGTTTTGGAATGAAACATTACAGACCAAGTGGACAATCTTTTCATACAATGGTTCAGATTTTTGGATTAGAATTTGACACAACAGGAATTCCAACGTTATGTTTTATTGTGGACCAAGACATTGAACATCTCATAAAATCAACGAATAATTATTTGGGCAGATTGAGTTTTAATGGTGGCGAATTTGTTACTACTTTTTCTTCCAGAGAGCAAATAATGAAGAAACAAGACATTTTTACAGGTCGTGAAATTGATGTTTTAAAACTACTTTTGAAAGGTTATGAATCAAAACAAATTGGCGAAAGGCTGTTTATAAGTTCAAATACTGTGGATAATCATCGCAAAAATATGATTCGTAAAGTGGATGCACGAGACACCACGGCACTCATTCAAATTTCAAAACAATTGGGTATTTTGAGATAATCCCATCCATTAACACTAACACACACAATTATTTTTAACCTCAAATTATTTAACAAAGTCGGTTTTCTTTTCAGATACCGACTTTTTTTGTTTTCAGTCCAACCGTTATAGATTAACTTTGTGCTTTGAAAGGTGAACGGTCAAGGGTGAACGGTACACGGTAATTACCGTCCACTCTTCACCGTGAACCGTTCACCGTGAACCGTTTACCAAAAAAAACATTGGAACATCAAACATCTCTCCCCACAGTTGAAACTGCCAAAAAATTAGGACTTCTTCCCGAAGAATTCGATAAGATTATTGAAATTTTAGGGCGAACTCCCAACTTCACTGAATTATCTATTTTTTCGGTCATGTGGTCAGAACACTGCTCTTATAAAAACTCCATCATTTGGTTAAAAACTCTTCCCAAAGACTCGCCACGGATGCTGGCAAAAGCGGGCGAAGAAAACGCTGGCGTGGTTGATTTGGGCGATGGCTTAGGCTGTGCTTTCAAGATAGAATCCCACAATCACCCTTCTGCTCTTGAACCTTATCAGGGAGCAGCTACGGGTGTTGGTGGTATCAATCGTGATATTTTTACGATGGGTGCAAGACCCATTGCTCAACTAAATTCATTACGTTTTGGCAACATTAACTCCCCCAAAACCAAGTGGTTGATGAAGGGCGTAGTGAAAGGAATTGGTGATTATGGCAATGCCTTCGGGATTCCGACAGTGGGTGGTGAAGTTCAATTTGATGATTGTTACAACATCAATCCCTTAGTAAATGCTTTTTCGGCGGGGATTTTAGAGAAAGGAAAAATGGCTTCGGCAACTTCTTATGGCGTTGGGAATCCTGTCTATATTGTGGGTTCGGCAACGGGCAAAGACGGTATCGGTGGAGCAAGTTTTGCTTCGGAAGATATTACGGCAAAATCATCCGAAAAACTACCCGCTGTTCAAGTGGGTGATCCTTTTCAAGAGAAATTATTGTTGGAAGCCTCCCTCGAAATTCTGGATTCAGGTTGTGTCATTGGGATTCAAGATATGGGTGCGGCAGGGATTATCTGTTCAACTTCTGAAATGTCCGCTAAAGGGGAACACGGAATGGAAATTGACCTCTCAAAAGTACCAACTCGCCAGCCAAACATGAAGCCTTTTGAGATTCTATTATCTGAATCGCAAGAGCGTATGTTGATTGTCGTTAAAAAAGGGCAAGAAAATGTAGCCAAGAAAATATTTGACAAATGGGATTTGAATTGTGAGCAAATTGGCGTGGTAACGGATTCAAAACGTTTAAGATTTTATCAGGACGGAGAATTAGTTGCCGATGTACCAGCCGATGATTTGGTTTTGGGCGGTGGAGCTCCCGTTTATACTCGTGAATACCGTGAACCAGCTTATTATCAAGAATTTAAGAAATTTTCGATTGATTTAGTTCCCGATGTAAAAGCAGAAGAAATCGAAACCGTAGCGAAGCATTTATTGACCCATCCCAACATTTGTTCAAAAAAATGGGTATCTGAACAGTACGATTCTACCATTGGAAGAGCCAACAGAAATACCAATGCTCCCGCCGATGCTGCCGTAGTGAAAGTGCATGGTTCGGATAAATCAATCGTGATTACGGTGGATTGTAATTCAAGATATGTAAATGCTGACCCCGAAGAAGGTTGTGCCATTGCCGTTGCTGAAGCCGCCCGTAACATCGTGTGTGCAGGAGGAGAACCCGTGGCAATTACCAACTGCTTGAACTTCGGAAACCCCTACGTGCCAGAGGTTTACTGGCAATTTGTGGGTGCTATCAAGGGCATGAAAAAGAGTTGTGAAGTCTTTGGAACACCCGTAACGGGCGGGAATGTGAGTTTCTACAACCAATCATCAGATGAAGGTCCCGTGTTTCCAACGCCAACCATCGGAATGTTGGGAATCATGGAGAAACCAGATAATATGATGACCCTTGATTTCAAAAATGAAGGCGATTTGATATACATGATTGGTGATGCAAAAAACGATATTGCTTCTTCCGAATATTTGTATTCATACCGTAAAATCAAAGCATCTCCTTCGCCATCGTTTGATTTGCAGGAAGAGAAATCATTGCAAGATACCGTTACCCAATTAATAACAAGCAAAGTAATTGAATCTGCCCATGACCTTTCTGACGGTGGCTTGTTCATCACTTTGGCAGAATCTGCGATGCCCCGTCAATTAGGGTTTTCTATTAAAACGGATGCAGGTTTCCGTAAAGATGCCTTCTTGTTTGGCGAAGCTCAGAGCCGTGTGTTGGTATCAATTTCACCAGCCAGACAAGCTGAGTTCGAGGCGGTTATGGGTAATTTAACCAGCAGAGCAAATTTCTTAGGAAAAGTTACGAAAGAAAATTTTGTAATTGATTCTGATAAGATAATGACCTGTGTAACGGCGATTGATTTGTTTGAGAAGACTTTACCAGCGTATATGGCGTAGAAATTGGACAAAAGTAAACTGCAATGAGCCGAATAAATTAATTATTCGGCTCATTTTTTTGTTAGATTTGAGCCGATTATCCTCAATCCATCAATTTATGCTTTTCATTATAAGCCACTGCAAAAATGATAGCTTCGGAAATGATGCCTACGATGGCAGTAAACATATCGCCCAACCAAATAAATAAGAAGGCGAAAACGCAAAACAAAATAATGAGTTGTGCCGTTGAAAGGTCGTTAGATTCGTGATGTGAATGAGTATCTGACATAGTAAATTGAAATTTTTATATGAAATATTTTCCAAGATATGAAAAAATATAAATTTGGCAAGTTTTTTTGCCTACTTTTTTTTGCTTTTCCTTCTTTTACTTTTGCTCAATATTCGGATAAATGGATTTCATTGAAATATGAAACGGTCAGGCACAAACCAAATCATTTTTATTTTTTGAAAGTACAAGATGACCGAAAAGATGATGGTAAAATTGGGGTAATTTATGGTGAGAATCAAGCTACAAAACATTTGAAATTAAGTGGCGGAATTGTGAAATCTTTGCAAAATTATTTTTCAAAATCATTCATAAAATATGATTCTGATTACCCTATTATCTTGAAAATCAATGATTTATCAATTGATGAAATGCTGATAAATTCCAAAATTACGGGCAAATGCAAAATCAAAGTTACTTACAGTTTTCAACGTGATACTTCTGACACAGAACTTACTAATTTTCAGACTTCCATTACCTATAATCGTACCCCAGGAAATTACAACAATTATGAAACTTTAATGAGTAAAATCATCGAAAAATCGGTCATGTATTTTGATGAATGGATGGGCGAAAATTATGATAATAATTTCAAATTAATTAAATCTTTAAATGTAATTCTTCGTGATGATTATCAGATAAATTCACCCCAAAAAGGCGATACTATTTTTTGGTCGCCAAGCCGTAAAATGACTTGGGTGGACTTCGCAGGAAATATGCCAAAAGCTACCAAATATTCCGCCCAAATTTTTAATAATTTTGAATATTTCGCTCCCTTAAAACTGACGGATGGTGTATTAAATATTTCACTCCAAATGAAAGTATATATGTTGAAAAGTGCCTCTTGGACATCCTCAACGGCACTTTCTGATTATAGCCTTGCCCATGAGCAACTCCATTTTGATATTGCTAAAATAGTTGTAGAAAGGTTTAAACAAAAGGCAAAACAAATCCTAACCGTTGATAATTATGACAGTGAATTACAATTACTTTTTATTGAAATGTACCGTGAAATGAACCGTTTACAGAAGGACTATGACGATGAAAGTAATCATAGCATTAATATAGTTGGACAAGCAAAATGGCAATCTCAGATTTCGGAAGAATTGAGAAATTATGGCGTGCGGTAAATTTTGTATCTTTGTAAAAATATAAAATCCTTAATACAATGAGAAGCTTTGAAACATGGGAATTTGAACAAGTAAATGATGCTTTTGGCATGACACGCCTAATGGAACATCCTTTGTTGGACAATTGGTTAAAAGCTGATTTTCAGATGGATGAGTATGTTCTGAGAGAATTAGAATCGCTGAGATTACTTACCTTTCAGCAAGTTGAAACTTGGAATGAAGACGAACTTAAATTTATGTCAATTAGCCCTCTAATTAACCTTGCTAAGTTTGGAGGATGGAATAAAGAATATAAAGTGTTCACTCAGAGACGATTAAGTGCTGTTATAAATGATATTGAAGTTAGTGGAATTGTCGATTGTATGGTTTCAACGGGTAAACAAACGCCTAAACACCCTTTTTTCTTTGTCCATGAGTACAAGCAAGAAAGAAAAAGAGACAATGACCCATTAGGTCAAGTGTTAGTTGAAATGATTGCGGCACAGGCTAAAAATGAAACAGACCATCCAATTTATGGTGTTTACGTAATTGGGCGTTTTTGGTTTTTTACCATTGTTGCAGGTAATAAATATGTGGTAAATTATGCCTTAGATATTACCCGAAAAGAGGATACTCTTCTGATTTTCAAGATGTTATTATTCGTAAGACAAGAAATTGAAGCCTATTTTAATCGTTAAAAAATATAGTTTTGAAAAAATTATCAATGGACGAATTGAATCGTCTTTCAGTAGAAGAATTTAAGGAGACAAATAAATTTCCGTATATTTTGATTTTAGACGACATTAGAAGTATGAATAATATAGGCTCGGTTTTTAGAACTGCCGATGCGTTTAAGGTGGAGAAAATTTATTTATGTGGCATTACAGCCACTCCGCCGCACCGTGAAATTCAAAAAACTGCCTTAGGTGCTGATGAAACCGTAATTTGGGAATACGTACAGGACGTACTGACACTCGTGAAAGTTTTACAAGATGATGGCTATAAAGTGGCTGCCGTTGAACAGGTTGAAAAAAGTGTTTCATTATTAGATTTCCAACCGCAGAAAAATGAAAAATATGCCTTTGTCTTCGGTAATGAGGTTTTTGGGGTGAATCAGGCGGTGGTTGAACAAGCAGATTTTTGTTTAGAAATTCCTCAGTATGGTACTAAACATTCCTTGAACATTTCGGTAACGGCTGGAGTGGTAGCATGGGATTTTATTAGTAAATACTTGAAGGAACAATAGTTGCAACTTATTTATTTTCAATTAGTTACCTATTTTTTTAATAATTTAATAGCCGAAATTTTTATTTTTTAATATTAAATTTTTACTTGCTTTTCAAAACTTAACACGAATAAGTTTTTTTATAAGATTCTTATTAATACATTCGTAACGTAAATTTAACATTCTCTTAATATTAAATAAATACAAAAATGAAATCAGAAAATAAAAACCTTGTCAATGACCTATCAGCAGCTATTTTGAATCAATTGCATGGGCTAAATGCTAAAAGTGCTAAAAAATTAGTAAAAGAGGTAGATGATGCTTCCCGAGACATTGTTAAGAAGTTTGCGAAATTGAAGAAAGACGAAGAGAAAGAAGTAGAAAAAGATGCTATAAAGGCTACCAAAAAGGCGGTATCCAAGGCAAACAAAATATCGAAAGCGAAAGAAAAAGCGGCTAAAAAAGCAGAAATGGCTTCTAAAATTGCCATTGTTACGGATGACAGTTCGCCAATGACCGTGCCGAAACCAAGACCTGCTGCAACTGCTAAAAAAGCTCCTGTCAAGAATCCAGTAGCGAAAAAAGTACCCGCTAAAAAGCCAACTGCAACGCCAAGCGTAGAGTCGTCGACTTTTAACGACTAAGATTTTACCGATTATCATAGAAAAAGCGAGTTTGTCAAAAATGAAAATCATTTTAGGCAAACTCGCTTTGTTTTGTAACGTTTTACAATGAATGAAACTAACCGAAAGACAAATTTAGTATTTCATAGCTAAATTTGTCAAACTATCGTCTTCAAATAATTTTATTTTTAAATCGTCAAAATGTATCTATGTCAAACATTTTAGAAGCTCAACACGTAGTGAAGCGATATGCTGAACATACCGCTTTAAATGATGTCAGTATTGAAGTTCCGCAAGGCTCAATTTTTGGATTATTAGGTCCAAATGGTGCGG
>JAYVRF010000102.1:0-7691 GCA_043756925.1 Arcicella sp.
AATTCTTTCGTAATTGTATCGTTTGCTTTCATTAATTTGAGTGAATCTTTGTTGATAAATTTCAAAGTATCTTCAAGTGTCAAATTGTTGATATTGCCCCCAAGAATATTTTTATAGTCTATTGATTTGATTGTCCACAACCAACATAATGCACCTCCCAAAACCAACAATACAATTGACAAAATTATCCACAACGGATTCATTTTTGGAGTTTCATTATTTATTTTCTTATTTTCTATTATGGGAGTTGGCGTGATAACGGTCTGATTATTAATTACTTCCATTACCACGATGTTATGAGAATAATCAGTTGTTCCGTGATTTACATTAGCAATTTTCAAGAGGTTTTGACATGAATTTTCTGAACCTTGGCTTTCTTGAAGAATTTCATCAATTTCATTATCTGATAAA
This sequence comes from Arcicella sp., assembly GCA_043756925.1. Taxonomy (GTDB): domain Bacteria; phylum Bacteroidota; class Bacteroidia; order Cytophagales; family Spirosomataceae; genus Arcicella. The sequence continues at coordinate 412 of JAYVRF010000102.1, forward strand.
TTTTGACGTAATGAATCACTACAAATCAATAATTTATCGCCTTCATTAAGGCTAAAACTAATAATTTCTAATTTTGATGGACGTGCTAAAAACTGCAATTTTTGTCCTTTCCGACTTAAATAACAATGGGTATCACTAATCCAATTCATTAAAGAAGTATCGCCCAATTCCCAAGAAACTTGCAGTTCATTGTCAGGATTAGCCTCTTTTGCGATTTTCGTACCAAACTGATAAATTTGCAAAATGGAGTCACGCAATGCTCGATAAGTTGCCTCCGATTCGTTCGGATTGAGGGCATTTTCCAGTGAATTTGTATCCATTAGTAAGGAAAACTGTTTATGTCCAGATAGACGGTTCTGGGAGTGTTATTTGTTCTACTTAGTGATTTACAAAAAATATGCCGAATTTGAAAAGCGTTGATTATCAGCGATTTCAAAATGAATAATTAATACCAAACTTATAAAATAACACCGATTTTATTCAAACAAATTATTTAATCCATCAACAAGTATTTTAAAATTATCTTCGTTTTCAAACGAAGAAATATACTCAATTTTCATCTTTGGACGAAAATCTTGGAAATTTTTGGATGGTAAATGATTATGAGCAATGTAGGTAGGAAAATTGTTGATAGGAAAATACTCAAAGCCAAATCCATCTTTAAAAAGACAGAAGGTTTGAGTGTGAGCCGACGCCAAATGGGCAGGAAAAGAATCTAAGGTTATTGCCCCGCTTGCTTTTTTAAGCAGTGAATTTATTTGTAAAATTGAAAGTTTTCCAACTGCATCAACAACCTTGGTTTCATAACTTTCTTGTGATAATTTATGAACGAGTGTTTTTGAAAAATCTGTCAATCCGCAAATTAATAGATTGACATCTTTCTTTTTCTCAATTAAAACAGTGATAATTTTAATCCAAAATTCATGAGAAATCATTTTATTTTCCGCCCCAGCTTCTGGAAAAATCATATAATATGGAAAATCAGTTTCAACTAAATTTGACATTTCTTCGGGTAAAAACACCTTTGGAGAAACTATTTTGCTATTAATTAATAGCCCCAAATCATTTAAACCTTGACTTTGAATATCTATGGTGTGATAATTTTGTTGTGGAATAAATTTTTCATTGTCTAAAAATCCTCCAAAACCCACCGAACCAAATCCTATTTTTTGTTCAATATTTAAGAATGGTAAAAGTATGTTCGCATTGTGAGCTGAATACCTAAAATCGAAAGAATGTGAATACAGATGAAGTTTTTGGGAGCGGACAAATGCTAAGATATCTGAAATATAGAGCCAAAATTTAGAAAATTCAGAACTTTCCCCACGGTTTGTTTTGTTGTGATTTACGTAAAAAATCTTGTCGAATAACTCATTATTTTCAATTAAATTTTTACACCAATTCCCTGCAACAAGATGAATTTCAGTTTTTGGAAACTTTTGTTTGAGTTCATTAATCATGTAACTCAGCATGAGAATATCACCTAAATGTCCAAAATTGAAAAGGAGAATTTTTGTTGGAAGAATATTATTTTTTTTCTTTTTACCCCCAAAAATTACCACAAAGAAATCAACAAAAAAATCTATTATTAGCAAACGAAGTTTAGTTGGTCTATTCCCACAATATTCCCTTTTCAGCATAACTTAATTTATGAATTCAGTATTTTGACTTAATCATTTCGGAAAAATCCGAGGCTAAATTTACTAATTTATTTTTATTAATATTGTCAAAAATTACATTCCACACTTCATTATATTCTAATTCAGAACAAGGTTCACCTTTTTTTGTAATGAATTTTACATTCGTTTTTGCCTGATATTTACCTGAATAAGGCATATAATTTTCGAAGTCTCCTAATTTCCCGAAAAGTAAAAACCCGAAAGTATCAACGGCATTAGCAAAATGAGCAGGACCACTATCAATCCCAATAAAGTAATCTGCATCAGCAACGATTTCAGCGGTTTCGAGCAATGATAACTTACCACAGTAATTGTAATAGCCCGAATGATAGACCTTTAACGTACTTTCTAATCCTATTTCAATAATGGCAAAATCAAACGAATTCAATAAATCAATGACTAATCTTTCCCAATAATACACTTGCCAATCTTTGGGAGAATAATTTGAATGACAATGAATTACAATCTTTTTTGAGGGTAATTTCAAGTTTTCAATTGATTTTTTTACTGAATTTGGAATATAAATTTTTGGCGGCTCATTGATAATTGGTAATCCTCCAACTTTAGCAAATACTTCTAAAATATTTCCATGATTAAAATAATTATCAGTTAAAATATTTAAGGAGATCGCCAAAGTGTTTTGAAGTGTTTTTCTCAAATAGTTGTACCTCCTTAACCCTGAAAGATGGCAATTATAAAAATTATCAAAAGGATGTTTTCTTATCAAAAACATTGAATACAAAACACTATATTCTTCAATTATTACATCAATATTTGGATTAAAATCTAATAATTCACGATAAGATTTCTTTACTATCCAATAAATTTTTGCATTTGGATAATGCTTTTTAAAATCCCTTGAAAGTGGTTCACAAGCAACAATATCCCCAAAATGTTCAGCTAAAAGGATGGCTATGTGGGGGCGTTGTGAGTTAGACAACCTGCTTAAACTAATTTGGCAGTAGGTCAGAAACCAATGATAAATTGATAAAAATATATCTAAATATTTATGGTATCTATACGTCCAAATCTCAATAGAACGATTGTGGTGCATAGTTTGAAAAATTAAGGTAAATGTTTTATGGATTATTAAGCAACGAATTCAGCTAATTTTCTAAAAGGATACTGCAAAAATTTCCGCACTCTTAAATATTTTTTAGTTTTGGCAGGTTTAATATAATAACACGTGAATTGGCTATAATATTCATTAAAATTATTCCTTAACTGTTGAGCATAATATTCAAAAAGAGGCCGAATATCAGGTCTATTTTTGAAATTTGAGCGATTTTGATATTTTGAAACTTCGTCAGGTTTATTGATTCCATATCCACTAAAATGGAAGAAAATCAATGGCACATCGTTGATAAAGTACTTACCTTTTTCAACAGTCACCTTGCGTTCGTGTAAATTCCAATAAGCAACATTATAACCGTAATATTTATCAACTAAAACCGATTCTCGGAAATAAATTGGTACTAAAACAATCCAATGTTGATCAACAAAAAGCCCATGACACAAATCAATTCTACAATCTTTTTTCAATCGTTCCATCCACCAATCAATCATCTTTGAGCTTGCTTCACTCCTTCTTATTGCCGCAAATCCTAAGTTATACAAACCTGTGTTCAAATGATCAATTTCACGGGTATCAAATTTATCATTGATGGGCGAAGTAATGTGTGGAGTCAGTACAATACTATAATTATCAAGGTTATCTTTCAGAGGTTTCAGGCTCTCAAAAACAATAATATCAGGGTCAAAATAAATAATATTTTTTACTTCGGGGCGATTTTTTAAAAAATAATCAAAATAAAATGGTTTTACAGCGGTATTGAGTTCTGTAATGTCATAGATTTCACACATTTCATCTAAACAATCCATGTTTATTTTATCAATTTCTAATAACTGAAAAGGCGGAATTTTATCAGAATCAAGGGTTACTTTGTCCAATCTATCCACCAAACCAATGACAAATTCAACGTCTGGATTTGTTTTTTGAAGCGATTGACCCAACGTTTGAGCTTGGGCTAAATAATTAATTGAACATAAAGTAAATGCTAAGGTCATTAGTTGTTTTAAAATTTAGATAAATTAATTATCATTCAAAATATCAACAAAGGTCTTAAATGCTATTGATTGATTGTGTCTTTCAAGAACTTTTTTTCTACCCGAATTACCCATTTGTTCAATTAATGCTTTATTTTCCTTTAATTCTTTGATTTTATCGACAACACCATCAACGTTCAAATATTCTATGACGGCACCGCAATCATTTTCAACAAAATCCATTGCTCCACCCGCTTTATCAAAACAAATGATTGGTTTTGATAACATTGCTGCCTCTAAAACCACCAAAGGGTAAGGGTCTTCTCGGGAAGAAACGAAGAAAACATCAAAAATTGACATAAAATCCAGCGGTTTTTCAACTGAAGTTTGAAAGATTACATTTTCTAATTTCAAGCGGTTTTTATCAATTTGAAAATTTTTGTATTCAATCTCATTTTCCTGACCGCCAACCCACAAAAAGAAAATAGCTGAGTTGAATTTCAACTTACTGGCAACTTGTAAAAAAATATCAACTCCTTTTCTAACATCCACCGTTCCCATTCCCCCAATAATGAACGCATTTTGAGGAATATTGTATTGATTTCTAAGTTTTTCATTAGCCAATTTATCAATTTGATAATTTAAAGCTGACTCTGGCAACAAAGACGGAAGAACTTGGATTAAGGTTGTATCTACTTGATGATTTTTTATTAGATTTTGTTTAACTGATTCTGCACAAGCAATAAAAGATAAACTCACTGCTTTTACATTCTGGAAAAATTCTGGTTTCGTATATTGCTGAATACCCATTTCAAGCTCATGAACATAGGTTTTTATAGGTACGTTTAATGTTTTTAAGAAAGGAAAAATATCTCCATTGGCAATTGTATTGGAAATAATTAAATTAAAATTTTGCTTTTTAAGTATTTCCAGAACTTTAATTTTATGAGTATCTTTATTAGTTAATCTTTTATGTAATTTTTCAAAAATTGATTTTTTACCGTACGATTTAGGTCTTTTCCAAAAATAGGTTTGAGCAATTTCAGTAAATTCACCTTCAATTATACCACCTTCTTTCAATAAAATTGAAAATTTAAAATCTTGATTTTCCTTCAAAAGTCGCAAAAATCTGAGTAAAAGAATTTGAGCACCCGCCCTATTTGCATCGTGACTTACAAAAAGAATGTTTTTCATGTCTTAAAATTAATAGCTAAAAATTAATAATTACTACCGTAAAATAAAGTTCAACGTTTTGAGAAAATTAAAGGCATGATAACTCTTTTTTATACTTTAAAACAGTCTCTGCAATAATTTCAAAATATTGAAACCCCAAATATTTGTCTAAATTCTGAAACATTTCCATTCTGTTTTGCAGGAAAAAACGGTTTTGAGATGTATGAATATTGGTCATTCCTCCACGATGTTTGCGATAAACCCCCATTGTTTCTGGTAAATATTTCATCTTTCCATAACGAACAACCTCAATAAATATTCCTAAATCTCCACTGGCAGTTTTCCACCACCAATCGGGCATTCCATTCGTAAAAACGTTTCTGAAAACGGTACTTGCTGTTCCCAGAAACCAAATTTTATCAGCTAATAATTCTCGAATTGAGGACGTATCTTGCTGATTGTCATGATTAAACAAACGAACGGGAGAACCATCTTCATGGATCACTTCCATTTGATGATGACATAATGAATAGTCCATATTCTTATCCAAAAAATCAACTTGTTTTTGCAGTTTCAAAGGGTCAGTCCAATAATCGTCTCCTTCGCATAAAGCAATATATTCACTTTTAGCTTGACTAAACAGAAAACCCACATTATTTTTTCCACCTAATTCCCTTGGTTCAGAAGGTCCCAAATTTTTTGGATGTAGAAAAGCCTTGATTTTGTCAGGATATTTTTGGACAAGTTTACTGATAATCAGTGCGTTATCGTCCTTTGAGGCATCATCCCCTATAATAATATCAAAATCAAAATTGGTTTCTTGATTTAATGCACCCTCCAACATTTGGGCAATAAATTTACCATGATTATAAGTTGGGACAATAATACTGAGTTTAGGCATCTTCTAAATTTGATAATATTTCTACTCAACAAAATTACAAATTCGAGTACGTATATTAAAATTTAGCAAAGAAAAACGCTTAATTAAAGAGTTTGTCAGTAATTTAGCGGACGAATTTATTTCGCATATTAAAACCGTAACAAATGAATATACACGAGTATCAAGGGAAGGACATCCTAAAACATTATGGTGTCCGAATCCAAGAAGGAATTGTTGTGGATACCCCCGCATTGGCAGTTGAAGCTGCCCGTGAACTAACCGCCCGCACAGGAACAGGTTGGCACGTTATCAAAGCTCAAATTCATGCTGGTGGACGTGGAAAAGGTGGTGGCGTTAAGTTGGCTAAGAGTTTGGACGAGGTAAGAACCAAGTCAGAAGAAATCTTAGGAATGCAGTTAATTACGCACCAAACAGGTCCAGAAGGCAAAAAAGTAAGTAAGGTTTTGATTGCCGAAGACGTTTATTATCCAGGCGTTTCGGAGGTAAAGGAATTTTATGTTTCGATTTTGTTAGACCGTGCCAAGGGTTGCAATGTCATCATGGCTTCAACCGAAGGCGGAATGGATATTGAAGAAGTAGCTGAACATTCACCTGAAAAAATCTTCAAAGAATGGATTGATCCAAGTATTGGATTACAAGCATTTCAGGCTCGAAAAGTGGCTTTTGCTCTTGGTCTATCGGGCGATGCTTTTAAGGAAATGGTGAAGTTTATCCATGCTCTTTACAAGGCTTACGTTGAAACGGATTCATCAATGTTTGAAATTAATCCAGTTTTAAAAACTTCTGATAACAAAATTCTTGCGGTTGATGCGAAAGTAAATTTAGATGATAATGCACTTTATCGTCATCCAGATTTCATTCCATTGCGTGATGTTACCGAAGAAGATCCATTAGAAGTTGAAGCATCAGCGAATGATCTCAATTATGTAAAACTTGATGGGAACGTTGGTTGCATGGTAAACGGTGCAGGTTTGGCAATGGCAACAATGGATATTATCAAAATTTCTGGTGGCGAACCCGCCAATTTCCTTGATGTTGGGGGTGGAGCGAATGCCAAGACCGTTGAAGCTGGTTTCAGAATTATCTTAAAAGATCCAAATGTTAAGGCAATCCTAATCAATATCTTTGGAGGAATTGTGCGATGCGACCGAGTTGCTACGGGAGTTGTTGAGGCTTATAAAGCAATCGGTAATATTCCAGTGCCAATTATTGTTCGTTTACAAGGAACAAACGCAGCCGAAGGAGCAAAAATTATTGATGAATCTGGTTTGAAAGTATTTTCAGCCGTATTGTTGAAAGATGCAGCTTTAAGAGTTGAGGAAGTTTTGAAAGGAATGTAATTTTTTGATTAGAGATTAATTACTGGTTAATAGTTATTGGTGAGATTTAAGAATTAATTTTCTTAAACCTCACTTTTTTGTTTTTGGTTAAATCAAAAAGGTGCTAAGAAATAAAATTCCAGCACCTTTTTTAATTAAATA
>JAYVRF010000103.1:0-28422 GCA_043756925.1 Arcicella sp.
AAAAAAAGGAGGAATAGTAGTTTTTTCATGGAATTGTTGGGTTGATGATGATTTAGCGAAGTAATTTTAATTCTGCAAAGATTTTAATCCATGAAGATAGCCATTTGATATCAAGTATAAAAATCTCATCTTTGTCTTTTTCAAATAAATCAATATTTAAGAAATTTATATGAAACAAAAAACACTGTATCTTTTATTAATTTTCACTATTTTATCAACAGAATCCTTTGCACAAAAGGGTAGTCGAACCAACGCTCGGTGGATAAATCTTTTTGATGGTAAAACACTTAAAGGTTTCAAGCAATTAGGCGGAAAGGCTCTTTATGAGGTTAAAAATGGTGAAATTGTGGGGACAACCGTTAAAGATACGCCCAATTCTTTTTTGGTGACCGAACAAGATTACGGAGATTTTATCCTGGAACTTGAACTGAACGTAGCCGAAGGAATGAATTCTGGGGTTCAGTTCAGAAGTCTCTCAAAACCTGATTATCAAAATGGGAGAGTGCATGGTTATCAAGTAGAAGTTGATCCGACAGACCGTGCTTGGTCGGGTGGGATTTATGACGAAGGTCGCCGAGATTGGTTATATATTCCAAATATCAATCCAGAAGGAAAAAAGGCGTTTAAACGCAATGGACATTGGAATAAATACAGAATTGAAGCAATCGGTAACGTTATTCGTACTTGGATAAATGATGTTCCAGTGGCAAATTTAGTGGATGAAATGACTTCTAAGGGATTCATCGCCCTCCAAGTTCATGCCATTCAAGCAAAAATGTCTGACGGTGTTCAAATTCGTTGGAAAAATATCCGAATCCAGACAGGGGCGGACATGAAACCAAGACCAATTGACAATATTCCTGTAATTAATTTGGTGCTAAATACTTTATCCGATCAAGAAAAAAAACAAGGTGTAAAATTACTTTTTAACGGAAAAGATTATACAGGCTGGCGAGCGGTTCACGGAGACAAAATGCCAAAGGCACATTGGTCGGTTCAAAATGGAGAAGTAAACGTGAGTCCATCAGATGGTTCTGAAACTGGTAATGACATTGTGACAAATGAACAATTTGGAGCGTTTGAAATGACTTTTGAATTTAAACTTTCAGAAGGAGCAAATTCGGGCGTAAAATATTTTGTAAATGAAGATTTTGATTCAGGCGGGAAATCTGGAATTGGTTTAGAATATCAAGTTTTAGATGATGAAAAACACCCTGACGCTAAAATGGGAGCAGTTGGCAATCGTACAATGGCGAGTTTATACGATTTAATTCCTTCTTATAAATTAGATAAACGTTTCCAAAGAAAAATTGGTGAATGGAATCAAGGCAGAATTGTGGCAATGCCAAATAACACGATTCAACATTGGCTGAATGGCTTCAAAGTGCTTGAATATGAGCGTAAAAGCAATATTTTTGAAGCTTTGGTAGCAAGAAGTAAATACGAAAAATTCAAAGATTTTGGGGCGGGTGATAAAGGACATATCCTTTTGCAAGACCACGGAAATAATGTATCATACAAGAATATGAAGATCAAAGAGTTGAAATAACAAATGCAATAAAATTCTCAATACACAATGACAACAAGAAGAGATTTTGTAAAAAGTACAATTTTAGCGGGATTAGCTACGGGTTTTTCCGCAAAATCTTATGCCAAAATCATTGGCTCAAATGACCGTGTACGGGTTGCCTGCGTTGGCTTCTCCGACCGTTTCAAATCGTCCCATATCCCTCCGTTCAAACAGTTTCAGAAAGAAATGAATTTTGAAATGGTGGGTTTGTCTGACATTTGGAATCGCCGACGTGACGAAGGCAAAGCATTCATAGACAAGGAGTTAGGTTCTGATGTAAAGGTTTTTCGCAACAATGATGAACTTTACGCCTCTAAATCTGTGGATGCCGTAATGCTTTCGACAGCAGATTTTCAACACGCCATTCATGCCATTGAAGCGGTGAAAGGTGGTTGCGATGCCTACGTGGAAAAACCCCTTGCCGAGACCATGGAAGACAATCGTGCCGTGTTAAAGGCAGTAAAGGATTCTGGTAAAATTGTACAAATTGGTTCACAACGTAGAAGTGGTTCTAACTATTTTGCCGCAGAAGATTTTATCAAATCGGGCAAGTTTGGACCAATCGTAATGGTTGAATTAGTATGGAATGTCAATCAGCCTGGGCGTTGGAGAAGACCCGCTTTAACCAAAGATCTAAAAGAATCGGACATTGATTGGAAACGCTTTTTAGTGAATCGTCCAAACGATACGTTTGACCCACGCAAGTTCTTGGAATACAGACTTTTCTGGCCCTATTCTTCGGGAATTCCTGGACAATGGATGTCGCACCAAATTGATACGGTTCATTGGTTTTCGGGGTTACCTCACCCAAGAAGTGCCGTTGCCAACGGAGGAATTTATCAGTGGAAAGATGGTCGTAAAAATGCCGATACCATGACCGTAGTTTTTGATTATGGTCCTTTGGATGACTTAACGACGGGTTTTCAAGTACAATTCACAAGTCGTTTTTCTAACGGTGCGGGTGACACGAAGGAATTATATTACTCAAACGGTGGTATGATTAATTTAGATACCAACGAAATTTCGCCAATGGGTGGAATGGGTGAACGTGAAGCAAAAGCAATGGGAATGCAAGCGAATTTATTGAAAAAAATGAAGTTGAGTGATGTTACCAAAATTGAGACAAATGCTAATACAGGTTATGACCAATTAACAACCGCTCACATAAAAAACTGGATGGATTGTGTGCGTTCACGCAAAACGCCAAACGCTCCAATTGAGGCTGGATACCAACATTCTATCGCAACCATTATGTCAAATGCAGCTTACAGAACAGGTCAGCGAGTAACTTTTGATGAGAAAACGCAAGAAGTTATGGCTGGGGGAAAGGTGTTTAAGTATTAGTTTTTAGGTATCGTTCTGAGGTGAAAAATGTTATTGAACCGCTTTGAAATGAATATTTCAAAGCGGTTCATTTTTGTTATGTCGAAAAACTAATCCCCAATCTCCAATAACTAATCCCTAATCCTTACCTTTGTGAATTATAAATAAACAAATTAAATGGACATATACGTAGGGAGTATTCCTTTCAAATGGAAGGATGCAACATTAGTAGAGATTTTTGGAGAATTTGGTGAAGTACATTCTGCCAAAATTGTAATGGATAAATTTACTCGTCAAAACAAAGGTTTTGCCTTCGTGGAAATGCCTAATGACGAAGAAGCAAAAGCGGCAATTGAAGCCTTAAATGGCAAAGAATTTGAGGATAGAAAAATTGTTGTTAATAAATCTGTACCCAACAATGCAGGAAGTTTAGACAAAGATTCAAAGAAGAAAAAAGTCTATTCAAAGCCCGAAAACAAGGAATGGAAGCCGTTTATGGGGATTGGGAAGAAGCGTAAGTAGGTAGCAATTAGGAGTTAAAAATCTTATTTAATGATAATCAACTATCTACTTTAAAACAAAAAGTGTTTGAATGAAAATGAAAATTTGACATCAATAAAATCTTTACTTACAATGAAGTTACCTCTAATTTTACCCTTGTTTTTACTGATTTATACCACTAATGCCCAAGGAATACTTTCGCACGAAGAAGCTATAAAAATCGCTTTGGAAAATACTTATTCTATTAAAATCGCAAAGAGTAATCAGAAAATTGCGGAAAATAATAACACAGTTGGCAATGCTGGAATGTTGCCAACTGTAACGGGTAACATCAATAAAATTTATAATATCAATAGTATCACTCTCGGACTTTTTGACCCAAATCTTCCTGCCATTGAACGTTCAGGGGTGGCAAATAATACGGGCGGAACGGGCGTAAATGCCATTTGGACGTTGTATGACGGTTTGGGAATGTTCATTGCAAGAGATAGATTGCGAGAATTGCAAAAAACAACCGTTACACAATTAGAGAGTTCAATAGAAAATTCAGTTGCCCAGGTTAGTAATGCTTATTACGATATTATTCGACAGTCGAGGCGAGTGAAAAATCTGAAACAAGGTTTATATATTTCTAATGATAGATTGAAACTTGCCAAAGATAGATATGAAGTTGGGCAAAGTTCAAAGGTAGATTTTCTTTCGGCACAAGTGGATTATAACGAAGACAAAGCTGCTTTAATTGCGACTGAACAAGCCTTGGAAAGTTCAAAAATTAATCTTAATTCATTGTTAATCAGAAATTTACAAACAGATTTTAATACGCTTGATACAATTGTTTTTGATAAAAATCTTTCACTTGAATTACTCCGTGAAGCAACGCTCAAACAAAATCCTAATTTAGTGTTGGCTGAACAAAATAAACGATTAGCAGAATTTGACTTAAAACTTCAAAAAGCAGCCCAATATCCTCAAATTGATTTACTGACTGGCTATAATTACAATCTTTCAAATAATGGTGCTGGACCTCCACAAGGCACAAAATCCCTACAAAGTTTTGCTTTCAATTATGGTTTAAGGGCTTCGATAAATATTTTTGATGGTTATAATCAAAAACGAAGAATTCAAAATGCAAAAATTGGTCAGGAAATAGCGAGTTATCAAGAAGGAGACCTCAGAAACCAATTAAACACGACTTTGGAGAGAACATTTTTGGGTTATAAAAATGCTTTGGAATTGATAAAATTAGAAACAGAAAACTATAAAATTGCTCGCCAGAATATTGATATTGCTTTTGAAAGATACAAAGTAGGAAACTCAACGGCGTATGAACTTCGGGAGGTTCAACGCAACGCCGTTGCGGCTGAAACTCGACTGATTGAGTCAGAATTTAATGCGAAGATTACGGAGATTGAATTATTGCGGTTGAGCAGTAAGATATTGGATTAAATCATTAAATTTGGGTAATCAAACACAAAAATCATGAACTTAAATAATGTTACATACATGGGTGTAAACGCTTCAAGAATTCATCAAGAAATCATTGCAAAATTAGTTTATGGTGTCACATTTTCTTCAAAAATGGAGAAACAACATTGTTTCCATATCCAGAAACAATGATTGATGAAAGTGAAACAAGTCCAGTTCTTGATGTAATGTTGGTGAATCGTGAGAATGATTTAGCGGAAGTAGTTATCGAGATTACTCATACACAAGGTTTCAAAAAAGATATTCAGAAGGTTAAAGAATTAATGGAAGAATATAGCTGTTCCAGAAGGCTTTATTTAAGACTACAAATTAAAAATTTGTCAACGTGTTTCATCAAAAAACAATGCCTCAAAATCGTATTGCGAAGCATTGGGGTATGATTTGAATATTTTTTTGATTGATTAATTATTTTGAACCTCTTCCACCGACATTTGCTTATCATACAACTCCCGATAAACCCCATTCGCCTCCATCAAATCCTCATGCGTGCCTTGTTCAACGATATTTCCATCGTCGAGCATGATGATTTTATCTGCCAATTTTGCCGATGAAACACGGTGCGAAATAATGACCGAGGTACGCCCTTTCATAATGTCTTGAAGATTATTCAAAATCTGGTTTTCGGTTTTAGTATCAACTGCTGAAAGACAATCATCCAAAATTAAAATTCTCGGCTCACGGGCAATGGCACGGGCAATAGAAAGGCGTTGTTTTTGCCCTCCTGAAAGCGTAACGCCTCTTTCTCCTAAAACAGTATCAAATCCTTCTGGAAAATTAATCACGTTATCGTACAAATCTGCATCTTTGGCAGCTTGTATAACTTGCTCTTCGGTCATTTCATCCGACCCAAATTTTACGTTATTTCTAATTGAATCCGAAAACAAGAAAACATCTTGCGGAACGTAGCCAATCTGAGAACGTAAACCATTGACGTTTAGGCTTTTAATCGGTAATTTATCAATCTTTATCTCTCCTTCTGAAACATCATACATCCTACATAAAAGATTGGCAATCGTACTTTTTCCTGAACCCGTTGTTCCCAAAATCGCCACCGATTCTCCCGCTGAAACTTTCATCGAAAAATCTTTTAAAGCCACGATTCCAGAATCTGGATAGACAAAATGAACATTCTTAACTTCAATATCTCCTTCTATTTCTTTGCTAATATTTTGTTCTGAAACGATGTCAGTTTTAATATTTAAAAACTCATTAATCCGTTGTTGAGAAGCCGCCGCCCGTTGAATTTGTGAAGCCGTCCAACCCAACGCAATCATGGGCCACGTGAGCATATAAACATACATAATGAACTCCGTAATACTGCCAGAAGTCAATCGCCCAGCCATCACTTCCATCCCACCCACATAGACAACAATCACCGAACTTAAACCCGCCAAAACTGAAACCAAAGGCGAAAACAGAGAATCTACTTTGACTAAATCTAATGATTTTTCTCGGTAAACATTTGCTTGTTTCGTGAAAGCAATTGTTGAAGGTTCTTCTTGTACAAAAGATTTCAAAACCCTAATACCCGAAAAAGCTTCCTGAGTAAAAGTCGAAATTTTGGACAAATTGGCTTGGATTTGTTCCGACTTTCGCATGATTATTGTGTTCACAAAATAAATACTGAACGACAAAAATGGCACGGGTAACAGCACCCACATAGTCAGTTTTTGATTCACCGAAAGCATATACCAAATTACCAAGATAAAAACGGTAATCAAGTTCAATCCATACATGATGGCAGGACCCACGTACATCCTAACCTTATTGACATCCTCAGAAATTCGAGCCATTAAATCTCCAGTATTATTTTTACGATAAAAACTTAGCGGTAATGTTTGATAATGATGATAAATCTCATTTTTCAAGTCAAATTCAATGTGTCGAGACATCACAATCAAGGTCTGACGCACCAGAAACAAGAAAATACCTTTCAGCAAAGCCAACACCAAAATCATGATTCCGTACATCAAAATCGAAAAAGCAAAGAAATCATAAACGGAAGGTTGGAGTTTAAAACCATCAAAAAGAAAGTATAAATCAATGGTTTCTTTAACTAAATCTAAGGCATAACGCACAATTTGGGCAGGAACAACGCCAAATAAATTGGAAACAGCCGTGAAAATTGTACCCAAAATTAAGTACCATTTATATTTTAGGAAGTATTTGTTGAGATGTTTTAGGTATTTCATATAATATTGAACGTGTCAAATCTTGTGTTTGTTCGTTGGGCGTAAAATTATTTAATAAATAGTAAAGTCTTGTATTCTAAATATTGATTTTACAAGTTTGAGTACAAAATTTCCTTATTCACCACCGCAGGCAAAGGTCCTTTCGTAATCAATTTAAAAGCTGCTAAATTTCCACCCGCATTAGCACAAATTTCTATGGTTTTCCCTTCCGAAAAAGCCGTCAAGAATCCCGCCCAAAAAGCGTCTCCTGCTCCTGTGGCATCAATTACTTCAATGGGTCTTACGCCTAAATGAATCTGTTTAGAGCCTTTTTCATAAGAAATTGTCGAACCCTCTCCGCCTTTTGTGAAACACACTAAATCTGCTCCCATACCGTGAAAATCCTTAATAACTTGCTCTTCTGAAACCTGATAACCATAAATCCTTTCGGCATCATCTTCGCTCAATTTCACCAATCCATCGTGTGAACAATAGGCTGAAATTGTTTCCCAAGCCTGCTTTCTGTCCGCCCAAATTTGTATGGCATAATTGGCATCTAAACTCACCCGACAACCTAATTTGTTAGCTCTTTTTGCCGCATCAACAATGGTAGATTGGGCGGGTTCTTGACTCAATGCAAAACAAGTTGTGTGAAAAATAGCTGATTCTGCCAGTAAACTATCAGGAATATGAGAAGGCTGAATCATGCGGTCTGCGGTGCGATAAGCAATAAAATCGGGCGTTCCTTTGGTTTTAGAAACAATTACGGTACTGGTGGGCTGGAAATCGTCAGTAACAATATGACTAATATCAATCCCCGTTTTAGCAACTTCATTTTTCAAAAATATTCCCAGATTATCATTTCCTACGCAAGAAACAAGGGCGGTACTCATACCCAAACGAGCCATATTTGCCGCCATATTCGCAGGACTTCCTCCTTGAAAACGCTCAAAAATTGAGGTTTGTAAAATACTTTCTTGGATATCCGTTCCGATAATATCAACTAATAATTCTCCGACTGAGAGGAGGGCATATTTTTTCATCTATAAAAATGGTTTGTTTTAGTTTCGCAAATTACCGATAAATTCGTTAAATTGGATAGACTTTTAGGTTTGACTGAGAATAATTCGTGAACGCAGGCTGGATTCAAAAACCAGCCTGCGTTAGTTCGACATATAATTTTACAGGCAACTCTAAATTAGATAGACATTTACAAATCTTTCGAAATTACATTTTGTCAACATGAAAAATCAACTGAAATTACTCTTCGTCATCTTTGGATTAACGATTAATCCATCATTTTCAAGACCAAAGTCTCAAAAAGCTAAAATCTCCGATGAAACCCTCCGCACAAAAGCCAATAAATTGGCTCATAAATTTATCATCGTGGATGGTCACGTTGATTTACCTTATCGTTTGAATGGAAAAATGGAAGATGTTTCTGTACAAACCAAAGGAGGAGATTTTGATTACATTCGGGCAAAAAAAGGTGGTCTTTCTGCCCCTTTCATGTCAATTTATGTACCTGCTAATTTGCAACAAAAGAAAGGTTTTTCAAAGGCTTTGGCAGATTCACTGATTGATTTAGTGGAGAATTTAACGAAGCAACATCCCGATAAATTTGCCTTAGCCAAAAGTCCCAAAGACGTTGAAATAAATTTTAAAAAAGGCTTAATTTCCTTTCCGATGGGATTAGAAAACGGTTCGCCAGTCGAAAGTAATTTGGCAAATTTGAAGCATTTTTATGACCGAGGAATTCGCTACATCACGCTTTGTCACGGCGAAGACAATTTTATTTGTGATACTTCCTACGATACCACAAACACTTGGAGAGGATTGAGTCCGATTGGTCGGCAAGTAGTTCGTGAAATGAATCGTTTGGGAATTATGTTGGACTGTTCACATATTTCAGATGAGACTTTTGCTCAGGTTGTGGCTCTTTCAAAAGCACCAGTAATTGCTTCTCATTCATCCTGTCGCAAGTTTACGCCAGGTTTCATTCGCAATGCTCCCGATGATTTAATCATAAAAATGGCTAAAAAGGGAGGCGTAATTATGATAAATTATTCTTCGATGTTTTTGGATTCAGCTTCAAATAAATCGTATGAAATCAAACGTTTGCATTTGAAAGCATGGCAAAAAGAGCATAAACTTACCCCCGATTCTCCGCAAGCAAAAGCGTATGAAGATGAATATTCAAAGGCTCATCCAACGCCCTTAACGACTGTCGAAAAAGTAGCCGACCATATTGACCACGTCAAGAAAATTGCGGGAATAAATCATGTAGGATTAGGTTCAGATTTTGATGGCGTTGGACCAACCTTGCCCGAAGGTTTAAAAGATTGTTCAGAAATCCCAAATTTGATTTATGTGTTGTTAAAAAGAGGATACACGGAGGAAGAAATTGAGAAGATTTGTAATAAAAATGTGTTTCGGGTTTGGAATAAGGTTGCTGAGATTGCTAAAAATTTCAATCAGTAGTTTTATCATAAAATTGCCTTTTAAAATAAAAATATCAATAATGAATAACAGAAGAAATTTTCTTAAAAATACTGCTTTAATGTCCGCAGGAGCATTTTTACCCTTAGAAATAATTGCCAGTTTGCGTACACGAGTGGGGGCGAACGATAAAATAAATGTAGGTGTAATTGGTTGTAAAGGGCAAGGTTGGAATAATCTAACAGCTTTCCTTAAAATCAGCGAAATCAACTGTTTAGCTATTTGCGATATTGACGATTCCATATTGAACCAACGCAAAGCCGACTTAGCAAAATCGGGCATCAGCAATCCGATTATTTACAAAGATTACCGAAAAATGCTTGAGAATAAAGACATTGATTTTGTAATTGTAGCCACGCCTGATCATTGGCACTGTTTGCAATTAACGGATGCCTTATCGGCAGGGAAAAATGTATTTTGTGAAAAACCCGTTGCTAACTCAATTGGGGAAGCAAGACTTATGGAAAAAGCCGTAAAAACTTCTGGAAAAGTCGTGCAAGTGGCTCAGTGGCAACGTTCTATGAAGCACTTTCAAGATGCGGTTGCCTTTGTTCAATCGGGTAAACTGGGCGATATTCTCACGACAAAAACGTGGATGTATCGGGGTAATTCTTCACCACTTACCGTTGTTCCAAACTCGCCAATTCCAGCGGGTATTGATTATAAAATGTGGCTTGGACCTGCCCAGATGCGTGATTTTAACAAAAATCGTTTCCATTATGAATTCCGTTGGTTTTGGGATTATGCGGGTGGATTAATGACTGATTGGGGTGTACATTTAATTGATATCGTCTTGTGGGCAACGGGTGTAAATACTCCTAAATCAGTAATGGCAATGGGTTCAAAAATTGCTTTTCCAGATGATGCCCGTGAAACTCCTGACTATCTCAATGTAATTTATGATTACGGAAAATTCACAATGTCGTGGGAGAACATCATGGGTATTTCGGGCGGATTATACGGACGACAACACGGAATTGCGTTTATTGGTAAAAATGGAACATTAGTCGTTAATCGTGGAGGTTGGGAAGTGATTCCTGAAAAAGTGAATGGGAAGGAATTAATGGAAGGCGTACCGTTAACGAAAGCATCAGATAATGGCTTGGATAATCATACGAAAAACTTTGTAAGTGTATTAAAAAGTAAAGACTTAACGAAATTGAATTGCCCAATCGAGGCTGGCGTAAAAGTAGCCATAAATTCTCACATGGGAAATGTGGCGTATCGTGTTGGGGAGAAGATTTATTATGATGAAACCAGTGAAAAATTTACCAATAAAAAAGCTAATAAGTTGATTGTTCCAGATTACAAAAATGGTTGGGAAATGCCAATTGCTTAATTATTGGTGGATTAGTTATCAGAAATTGGTTGATGGATATTTATTACGAATTGATTAATAATAAACTTAGTCTAAACCCAAAAAGGCGTTCAAAATCAATTTGAACGCCTTTTAGTTTATATCATTAACTAATTTACCAATAACTGATTACTCATCTTTATCCTGACTGGGCAAAGTATAAGTAAATTTATTTTCGATGAATTCGTCAATTGCTAATGATGTTGGTTTTGGCAAACGTTCATAGAATTTAGAAATTTCGATTTGCTCACGGTTCTCGAAAATCTCTTCTAAATTATCTACCGAAGAAGCAAAATCAGACAATTTGTTGTTCAATTCTTCTTTCGATTTCAAGGCAATTTGTCTTGCTCTTTTTGAAATAATAGCTACTGCCTCGTAAGTATTTCCTCCTGCGATTTCAGCCAATTCAGCTACGTTTCTTGTAATGATTGATGGATTTGTTGCCATTTTATATATTTGGTTTCAGAAATTTAGACTTTTAATGTCCAATAACTGTTAATTGATAACTGTTAATTATTAATTGATTTACTGTTTATCTGCTGCCCCAACTTTGGCAGTATTTGATTTTTCTTTTTCTCTCAAAGCCTTATAATCAGCTTCTAATTTTGCAATTCTTTCACTTTCTTTGATGCTCACATCGTATAATTTCTCCGCTTTTTTTAGAAAATTGCTTTGCGGATATTTATCAACTAAAACTTGATAGTATTTAATAGCATCGTCGAAACGCTCTTTTTGTTTACTCTCAATTGTACTTTGAGCTAAATCGTATTGAGATTTAACTTTCAAAAAAGCCATTTCTTCATTAAATTCTGAATCTGGATAGTCCTTTTCAAAATTAGTAATTTCAATAACGGCAGATTTCAAAGTAGCAACGTTAAAAGAACTTGTTTTTAAATATAACTTCGCTTTTTCATAAGCCTTTCTTTCTAATTTTACCCGCAAAGACTTAATTATATCCGATGCTTCATCTCTAAATTTACTATCAGGATTGTTATTGATAAAACTTTGTAACTCGTTTATCGCAGTAATTGTTCCACTTTGGTCGAGATTGAAATCTGGCGAATTTTTATATAAAGAATACGCTGACATATATACTGCTTCCTCATAAAACTCACTACGGGCAAAGGTTTCCGCAAAACGTTTGAAATGAAAATTTGCAGTTTCATAACTTCCCGTGTGATAATCACAGTAGGCTTGGTAGAAAGTCGCAATCTCTTGTTGGTCGGTTCCCGTTAAAATCGGTAATAATTCTTCGAAAAGTATGCTTGCTTTGTCGTATTGCCCTTTTTTGAAGAACTTAACGGCTGCGGCATATTTCTTCTTTTCGTCAGTCATTTTTCTGACTTTCTCGAAGCTACTACAAGCGGTCAACGTTACTGCAAAGAATATAAACAATATAAATCTATTCGTTTTGTACATAAGAATGCAAAGTTAAGGTTTTTTTGGTAGATTGAAAATCAAGCCGTTAACTATTATCAAATTTCGTTACTAAAACGTTGAAAATAGGAGAATGACATGAAGTTTAACAAATTTTAACACCAATAACTCAACTTCGTACCAACTACTTGTTTTAATAATTGATAATGGATATGTTAGATTTTATTTTTACTTAAAACAATCAACAAAATGGTATTAAAAGTTATTGAAATTTTTGGCAAGTTCAACTGAGAGTTGGGAGGATGACCTCATACCTAAATTTGGAAAGATGCTGAGACTTTTTTAATTTTCCTCAGAATATAAACAATCATACAAAATCATGAATTCTGGAAGTTTAAAGGCACGCCTTTTTATTGGGCTAATTATGGGCGGAATTGCCATGTTTTCTTATTACTCCAAAATGCAGGTGAATCCAATTACGGGTAAAAGTCAAGCCGTAACGATGACTCCTCAACAAGAAATTGCAATGGGTTTGCAGTCTGCCCCACAAATGGCTTCCGAATTTGGAGGATTATACGAAGACCAAAAAGCTCAAAATGGTGTGAAAGCCGTTGGAATGAAATTGGTTAATAATTCGGATGCTGCCAAATCAGAATATCAATTCAATTTTCATTTACTTGCTGATCCTGAGACAATTAACGCTTTTGCATTACCAGGAGGACAGATTTTTATTACCGTTGGATTGATGAAAAGACTAACCTCCGAAGACCAATTGGCGGGTGTTTTAGGTCATGAAATTGGTCATGTTATTGGTCGTCACTCGGCTCAACAAATGGCAAAAGATGAATTAACAAATGGACTTTTGGGTGCTGCCGTTGCTGCAACTTCCGACCCATACAGTGCCAATAATTCAGGGGCAATTGCTCAGTACGTAGGCAAAATGATTACGATGAAATACGGTCGTGATGATGAATTGGAATCTGATAAATTTGGGGTAAAATATATGCTCCAAGCGGGATATAATCCTGAGAAAATGATTGATGTAATGGAGATTTTAAAAGAAGCTTCGGGTGGTGCAGATCGTCCTTCTGAATTTCAAAGTTCACACCCCGACCCTGATAATAGGATTAAAGAAATCAAAAAGGCATTAGAACAATATAAAAAGACTGGTAAATTGGAATGGTGATTGATTAGACCACGGATAAACCCGCAACAGAGTTGGGATTGAACAGATTTACACGGGTTTTTTATTTAATTTACACAGAAAAAAAATCAGGTTGGTATCGAATCCAACCTGATTTTTTATTTCTCAAATCCTTAACATCCCAACTCCATTGCGGGCTTATCTGTGGTCTAAACCAGTTTCATAAAAAATATTCTAATGCCCACCAGACATTTTAATTTCTGTTGAATCTGAAATTTTTCCTGACTTCATCAACATTGTTGCTCCTGCCGCAACCAGTAAAAGTACTCCTCCAAAAGCAACAGCTTTACTTGGGTCGTTATCTAAAAATGTTCTCAGAATATACCCAAAAGTCAAAGTTTGTATCAACATCGGAATCACAATCATCATGTTGATAATGCCCATGTAAACCCCGTAACGCTCTTTTGGGATTGCTGATACAACCATTAAATATGGAATTCCCATCATACTCGCCCAACCGATTCCAAAACCCGTAATGGCGGGGAACAAAAGATATTTATTTTCAATTTGCGAGAAAGCTAAGAACCCCACACCTGCCAAAACCAAACAGAAGGCGTGAACTAATTTTGGAGAATACTTCTTAGCAAAATAAACCAGACTAAAAGCCACCAAAAACATCACGATATTATACCAACCATTCACTAAACCCGTCCAACCAACTGCCTCACCGTATAATTCTGGATTATCTTTTGGATTTGTATTATAAACCGTCAAGGCAATACTTTTAGAGGAATTTTGCCAGTAACAGAACAAGGCATACCACTGAAATAAATACACCAAAGCCAATTGCCACATCACTTTTGGCATATCAATAATTGCTCCTAAAATATCAGCAAATGGTGAAAATATACTTAAAGGATTTGCCTTTATTTCTTCTAATTCTTCTTCGGTAGGCGGAATTTCGGGCGTAGTTTTCGTACTCCACCAAATTGAACCAATTGAACAAATTGAGCCTAAAAAGAAGGAAGCATACACCCACGTAGGCAAAGAACCAGTTTTCCCAATAAAAATCATGGGAAAGATGAATAATGAAAGGTTAGAAAGTGTTTGTCCTAAACCCGTAAAAAAACTTTGAGCCTGAAAACCCGTTGGTTGCTGTTCGGCATTCAATTTATCGGCAATAAAAGCTCTATAAGGCTCCATCGCAGTATTATTACCGACATCCAAAATCCATAACAAGCTTGCCGCCATCCACAATGAACTACTGAAAGGATAAATCAACAAAGCCAAACTACACATAATTGCTCCAATCAAAAAGAAAGGTTTTCTCCGACCAAAGCGTGGCGACCATGTTTTGTCTGACATTGCTCCGATGATGGGTTGGACCAAAAGCCCTGTCATTGGTCCCGCCAAATTTAAAAACGGAATATCATCTGGATTTGCCCCCAAGAAATCATAAATTGGATTGACTGCACTTTGTTGAAGCCCAAAACTGTACTGAATGCCAAAAAAACCGACATTCATGTTGATTATTTGAGAAAAGGTCAAATGTGGTTTCTGCATAAATTATGTTTGATAAAATGGATAATTATATTTCACAATATTAACAAATAATTGACTTTTATAAAGATGAAGGTTCACTTTTCTTTTAAGATTTGGATGGTAGAACACGGATTTAACGGATTGAAAATGGATGTAATTTACAACACACAGATTGTACCGCAGTGGCAAACCGCACAGATTTATTTTTAATTTTTAGATTTTCAGAAATTTCAGCTACCCAAAAACAATAAAATCCGTATTCAATTAAGTAGATTTGTAAAAATCCAGAAACCATGCTCCAATTATCTGAAATTTATATTTATCCCATCAAATCGTTGGGTGGAATTCGTTTAGAAAATTCAAATATTACCACTCGTGGCTTAGAAAATGACCGCCGTTTTATGCTTGTCGATGAGAATGGACGATTTTTGAGTCAACGAGAATACCCCCAATTAGCGGTTTTTCAAACAGAAATTGAGGGGAATTTTTTATTAATTACAAACAAAAAAAGTGACAAAAATTTAAGGCTAAGTCTCTCCCAAAATTCGCAATTACCTTCACTTTCAGTAACTATTTGGGACGATAAAGTTTCTACTATCGAAGTCAGTAAAGAAGCCTCAGATTGGTTTACACAAGAATTGGAAATTCCAACTCGCCTTGTGTATATGAACGAAGAAAGTCAACGAAAAGTCGAACCCGAATATTCTTTGTCTGGCGAAGAAATCACCTCATTTTCAGATGGCTATCCTATCCTAATTATCGGTCAATCTTCTCTGAATGATTTGAATAATCGTCTTGATAATCCATTAAATATCAACCGTTTTAGACCCAATTTTGTGTTTACCAATGGCGAACCATTTGAGGAAGATGCCTGGCATGAATTTATGATTGGCAATGTTAGATTTTTTGGCGTAAAACCTTGTGCAAGGTGTATTATGACCACCGTTGACCAAGAAACGGGCGAAAAGTCAGGCAAAGAACCACTCTTGACGTTGAACAAATATCGGAGAGCGGGAAACAAAATTTTATTTGGTCAGAATGCATTGATTATTCAGTTAGGAACTGTTTCAGTTGGTAGTGAAGTTACTGTATTGAGCCGAAAAAAATTAGCTAAATTTGAAATTGACTAAATTTTTAAAAATATTACATTTACTGAGTTTCGACGTGGTATTAGGGGCAATTGTCTGTAATGTTATGTTCTGGAAATTGAATAAAACGCCTCTTGAACACTCTTTTACAGTGGTCGTAATTTTGGGTTTTTCGGTATGGATTATTTATGTTTTGGATAGATTATTAGACAATAATAAAATAGACTCTGCTCCTACTGAACGCCATATTTTTCATCAACAAAATGCTAAGATTTTATGGTATTTTATTGGAATGTTTGTTTTTATTTGTGCAGTTTTAATATTTTACCTCCCCAATAATATTATCATTTTTGGAATTGTAATTTCCTTAATAACAGGCATTTATCTATTGATTATTAGTAAAATTTCTTCCAAAAATGATTTACAACGCTTCAAAGAACCTGTCACTGCCTTGGTTTATGTATCGGCTGTTTTTGGGACGACAGTTTTGCATAACCTTCAACTCTCTTCATTGTTAATTGGCTTTATTTTTTTGTTAATTGTCTTTCAAAATCTCCTACTCTTTTCTTTGTTAGAATTTAAAAAAAATGCCAATTCCCATAATTTGGCTGAGTATTTTGGCATTAATAAATCCAATTTAATTATCATTGCTATTACTTTCACAATTACAATTTTAGGATTTTATTCTATTTATTCTTCCGTATCTAATTATGATAATAAAGTAGTTTTCGTAGAAATAATTATGAGTTTTATTTTACTTATAATTAATCAATTTGACCGTTTTTTCTTAACAAATGACCGTTATCGTTGGGTTGGAGACGGCATTTTTTTACTACCTTTATCAATAATTTTGTAAACTATCCTTTTGATGAACAATTCTCCAATTCCTAATTCCCAGTCCCCTTACGCCGCCCTCAAATATCCTCAATTTGTCGCTTTTATTTTTGCCAATTCATTTTTTACGATTGCCATTTTGATTCAAGAAGTTGTTTTGGGATATTCAATTTATAAAATCACACACGCCCCTTTGGCTTTGGGATTAATCGGTTTGGCAGAGGCTATACCCTACATTTCTTTGGCACTTTTTGGAGGACACTTAGCCGACCGAAGGAACAAAAAAACCTTAATGCAAGTCAGTTTATTGTTTATAATTTTAGGTTCTTTAATATTAATTTGGGCAACTTCTTCAACCTCAGGACTTTCTCAAACGCAGATGCTGACTGTAATTTACAGTGTGGTCGTACTCATCGGCTTTTCCAGAGGGATTTACAGTCCGGCATCAGGGTCATTAAATCCATTTTTAATTCCAAAAGAAGTTTTCGCTAACGGTGCAACTTGGCAGAGTTCATTTTGGCAAGCGGGAGCAATTTTAGGTCCTGGATTTGCAGGATTTATGTATGCTTATTTGGGATTAACAACTACACTATGGATTGTAGTAGGAATTTTTGCATTAGTGATGCTTTTACTTTCAACCATTACTTCCCCTCCTATTCCCGTTCAAAATGCTCAAAAAGTAAATGTTTTTGAGTCGCTTCGTGAAGGAATTGCTTATGTTTTTAAAACAAAAGTGATACTTTATTCAATTTCCTTAGACTTATTTTCAGTGCTTTTTGGCGGTGTAATTGCCTTACTACCAGTATATTCCGAAGATATTCTCCACGTTGGGGCGAAAGGTTTAGGAATTCTTCGAGCGGCTCCATCCATTGGGGCCGTTTTGACGATGCTCATAATGGTATATTTTCCACCGCTCAATCACGCTTGGCGAAATTTGCTGTTAGCAATTACTGGTTTTGGGATTGCCACTTTGGTTTTTGCTGTTTCAACCAATATTTGGCTTTCGGCAGGAGCATTATTCCTCACGGGAGCGTTTGATAGTGTAAGCGTAATTATTCGCCAGACCGTTATTCGTTTCTTCACACCCGATGAAATGCGTGGACGAGTATCATCCGTAAATGGGATTTTCGTAAGTTCTTCTAATGAATTAGGAGCATTTGAATCAGGACTTGCCGCCAAATTAATGGGAACAGTTCCATCCGTAATTTTTGGTGGAACAATGACGATGATTATCGTAACAATCGTTTGGTTTCGTTCCAAAGAATTATTTAATTTGAAATTTGATAAATAGAGATTAGGTTTTAGTCTTTAGATAGATAAAATCAAGACTCACTAAATCGCAAATAAACAAAATTGAAACTCAGTTAAATCAACAAAACATGACAAATACCCGAGTAAAATTACTGGCTCGTCCCGTAGGAAATCCTCAGCAAAGCGATTTTTCTATCGAAGAAGCTCCAATGCCAACGCCAAACGATGGCGAAGTATTGATAAAAACACAATATATTTCCCTCGACCCCGCCATGCGTGGCTGGATGAATGAAGGTAAATCCTATATTGCTCCCATCAAAATTGGGGATGTTTTCAGAGCAGGAACGGCTGGAAAAATTATTGAATCAAGAAACCCAGATTTTACCGTGGGCGACTATGTTACGGGCAGTTGGGGCGTTCAACAATTTGGTATTTCTAATGGTAAGGATTTGGTAAAAGTTGATACAAATGTTGCTCCGTTAACCACTTATATGGCAACTTTGGGAATGCCTGGCATGACAGCCTATTTTGGAATTCTGAATACTGGATTGCCAAAAGAAGGCGAAACAGTTGTGGTTTCGGGTGCATCGGGTGCGGTTGGAAGTGTAGTTGGACAAATTGCCAAAATCAAAGGTTGCAGAGTTGTAGGAATTGCGGGCGACCAAGAAAAATGCGATTATTGCGTAAATGAATTAGGTTTCGATGCCTGTATTAATTACAAAACCGAAGACGTGAAAAAAGCACTCAGAGTCGCTTGTCCCGAAGGAATTGACGTTTATTTTGATAACGTAGGCGGTGAAATTTTGGATATTGTCTTAGGACAAATCAGACTAAGAGCCAGAATCGTTATCTGCGGTGCCATTTCACAATATAACAATACCGAACCTGTAAAAGGACCTTCAAACTATTTATCTTTATTGGTAAATCGTGCCAGAATGGAAGGAATCGTAGTTTTTGATAATGCAGCTAATTACGGAAAAGCGGCTGTCGAAATGGCAGGTTGGATTAAAGAAGGCAAACTCCACTCAAAAGTTCACATCGAAAAAGGAATTCATAATTTCTTGCCAACGTTGATGATGTTGTTTTCGGGAAAGAATTTTGGAAAGTTGCTTTTGGAAGTGGAATAGTTTTACTGTAAACAAAAAGGCTTTCTAAATAATTAATTTAGAAAGCCTTTTTACTGATGACTAATTCCAAGTAACTAATAACCAATACCTATTTCATCTTCTCCAAAGCAGCCGTAAATTTCTGCGTATCTAATTTCTCTCTTAAAGCCACATCATAAGCTTTTTGTTCAATATCCATTGCCATTTGCTTATCGCCCATTTTCAACATCAATTGTGCATAAGAACGATAAGCATCGGGCGTTTCCACCAATTCTAACGAACGTTTTGCCCATTCAGTTGCATTCTCTAATTTTACTTTATCATCCTGTTTTATAGATGTCCACAAAGATTAGCTTTTTCTGAACTTTTGCTTGTGAGACAACGTTTTCCCAGTCATCTTAAAGAAAATATATTCCTTGTGAAAAGGTCTGATTTATACCCAACACACTGAAAATTAGACAGATTGTTGACAGGCAAAATCTTTTCATTTTTTCTTAATAGTTTTGATGATTTCGTGTTCAACGTTTTGGCGGTAGGGTAATCTGTTCAAAACAAAATAAACTGCAGAAAGGATATCAATTCTTTTAATTTAAAAATTTGTTAATTTAAAAATTTTTTTTTCAGTTAATTAATGTTCAAATTAAAAATTTAGCGTTTCATGTCGGCTAACTCATTGGCTAAAAATTCGATACGATTGTTCTCAGCTTTTTCTTGCTTTGCTAACGATAAAGACCTGTTCATTAACTTGATAGCCTCACTCTTATTCCCCAAAGTAAACAAAAGTCTTGAATAAATTTCATTATTATTTGACTTTTCTTCAATTTCCAAGGTTTTTTTTATCCAAAGAACTGCTTTTTCTAATTTTCCGTGTTCCTTGAAATTTTCTACTACAAATTTAGATGCTTTTCTTAACTTTTGCGTATAAATTTCTCGCAATTCTGGAAGGTTTTTGAACGTTGATAAGTCCTTTTTTAAAACGTAGGTTTCCATGAAGAAATCTGCCGTTGTGAAGAACTTATCGGACTGATTCGTTAGCATAAAGTAGTTCATTTTTGCCTCAGTATTCCATTCATTTGCTTCGGCGAAAGTCTTGCTTAATCGCCCATTGGTTGCTAAAACTTCGGTTAATAATTTTTCATTCTTTTGATTACCCGCCTTTGTGAGATTTTGTGAGATAATTCCTTTAATTTTTCGTTCAATGATGGGTTCAGTTTTACGACTCATCAAATAGTCAAAAGCACGTCCACGGAGTTGAGACGCATTTTCGGTAATAAGTTTCAACGTTGATGCAGATTTTAATTGTTCGGGCGTAATTTTTCCTAAATATTCATCCAAAATCATACTGTTATCCATCTTTTGGAGTTGTCTAACTTTAATATATTCCAATAAAAAAGGTGCATCCCTCCTACCCTTCACATACGCCTGTTCCAAATCATCATCCGAGCCGCTTATTTTTCCTCTCTCCCTCATTCTCTCGGCAGATTCCAAGAGTCTTTCCACGGGTCGGAAGCCTTCTAATTTTTGAAGAACGTTCCAATCTCCATCAATAAACATACTTGTTGGATAAGATTCTAATTCAAAATATTCTACTAAATTCTTCCCTTCGCCCTTTTCACCATCAATTTTATAATTAATAAAGTTATCGTTGAAAATTTTTCCTACATTCTCATTCGTAAAAACCTCCGCATCCATTTGTTTGCAGGGCGTACACCATGTCGTATAAATATCTACGTAAATAAGTTTCTTTTGGGATTTTGCTTTGTTTAAAATACGCTCAAAACTGCCAGTTTGCCATTGAATTCCTTGGGCGTTTGTTGGGAATTGGGTAATTAAGAAAAGAAAAAGGGAGGGTATGAAAATTGAAGATTTTGTAGTCATGTTAAATTATATTTTATACTATTAATCTATCACCATACCATACCCAACTACCTTGTGTTGATTAATGAATCCTGAAATTAAGTTTTATAATATGGCGGTGAAGAAAAGTAGGACAGGTTTTCAACCTGTCCTACTCAAATTATCGATACATTTTCTCATTTTGATAAACCGTTTTAATCTCATTCTTAGCATCAAATTCAAAGAAAAATACCATTGCTTTTTTACCCCAAGGATTACCCGTTGAGTCATTACAAAAGTATCGTAGTTCAACCATAACGCAATTTTTGTACACATCCGAGAACATCATAACGTACCCAACTTCAGGCTCACGAGCTTTTTCATACATCACGCTTTGGTTGAATGGAATTGGTTTAACCGTTGACGTAACTTTGTACACAGAATCCGAAGAAATTTGGATTAATCTTCCCTCCTTCATATTCACTTGCGAACATGACATTGCCTCTTTTTTATATTTCTTTTGGATAAAATTACACGTTACATCCACCAAACTAAACGGAATTTGTTGAGGAGAAATCACAATCCTTCGGGTTTTGTTATTGTTCTGGCAAACAGCTAATAAGGCATCGTTTTGAGCAAAATTATTGACAAATTCGTAGGCTTTTTTAAATTGAATATCGCCTTCTTTTTCTTTATCAGAAATAGGAAATAATGAGAATGTGAAAAGAAAAAAAACTTTCATACTTTTTGGGTTTTGAGGTAATTGTTAAATAAGGGTAACGAACAATGTTTCAGTTGTATTTTGCAAAGAAATTAATTCTTTTGAAAGTGATATTTTACAAGCCATATAAATTTGGCAATTAATACTAAAAAACAAATAAAAAAGGTGCTTTATTTTGTAAGCATACCTTAACTTTGCCTACTGTAATCAAATTTTGAAATAAAAACGTATAATCTGACGTATAAACAGTAAAGATTAACGTAAAATTTATAATGGATCAATTTTCATACATTGCCAATGCTGATACAGCTGCGATTTCTGACCTCTACGAATCGTATTTGAAAGACCCCAATTCAGTAGATATTAGCTGGCAAAACTTCTTTAAAGGTTTTGATTTTCATGCCGCTTTTAATGGTTCTAACGGAACTTCAAATGGTCAAGCGAAAGTTGCAAATGTTGCTTCTGCCCCCGTTGATTCTTCAATGATACAGAAGGAAATGGCAGTTATCAGCCTTATCAAAGCCTTCCGTTCTCGTGGACATTTATTAGCAAAAACCAATCCCATTCGTGAGCGTAAAGACCGCCGTCCGAGGTTAGATTTGAAGGATTATGCCCTCTCGGATGCCGACTTAGACACAGACTTTCAGGCGGGTATTTTCTTAGGAATTGGAGCGGTTTCTTTGCGTAAAATTCTTGAATCATTGAACAAAATTTATTCGGGTTCAATTGGCTTTGAATATATGTATATTCGTGAGCCAGAAGTGAAGGAATGGTTACGGGCAAAAATTGAAAAAGAGGCATTAGCTTTTGCTCCTTCAATTGATGAGAAGAAACAGATTTTAGAGAAACTTAACGAAGCCGTAGTTTTCGAGAACTTTTTGGGTACCAAATACTTAGGTCAAAAAAGGTTTGGTTTGGAAGGTGGCGAATCAACCATTCCAGCCCTTGATGCCATCGTGAATCGTTCAGCAGATTTGGGGGTTCAAGAAGTCATGATAGGCATGGCTCACCGTGGTCGTTTGAATGTTTTAGCGAACATAATGCACAAGTCGTATGATGCTATTTTTGATGGTTTTGAAGGCAATTTACCAGACCAAATTCATGGTGATGGTGACGTAAAATATCACTTGGGTTATTCATCAAAACACATCACTCCATCAGGGGTTGAAGTGTCGATGAAATTAGCTCCAAATCCTTCACATTTGGAGGCGGTGAATCCTTTGGTAATTGGTTTTTGTAGAGCCAGAGCTGATGCACATTACGAAGGTGATTATGACAAGATTCTTCCGATATTAATTCACGGAGATGCAGCAGTTGCGGGACAAGGAATTGTCTATGAAGTTACGCAAATGGCAAAATTAAAGGGTTATGAAGTGGGTGGAACGATTCATTTTGTAATTAATAATCAAGTTGGCTTCACGACAGATTTTGAAGATGCTCGTTCTTCAATATACTGTACGGACGTTGCTAAAATCATTGATGCTCCCGTTTTTCACGTGAATGGTGACGACCCAGAGGCAGTAGTTTTTGTCTCGAAAATGGCGGCAGAATTTCGTCAGCAATTCAATCGTGATGTGTTTATTGACTTGGTTTGTTATCGTAGAAATGGACATAATGAGTCTGACGAACCACGATTTACCCAACCAACTCTATACGCAAATATTACTAACCACTTAAATCCAAGAGAGTTATATACTCAAAAGTTGATTGCTCGTGGAGATATTGATGCCCAATTAGCATCAGAAATGGATTCTGAATTTAAGGCAGAATTACAAGCTCGTTTAGATTTGATTAAACAAAAAATTCGTCCAGAATATCATCCTTTGAAATTGGACAATCGTTGGGCAGAATTACGTTACGCAGAAGACGGTGATTTTGATAATTCTCCAAAAACGGGTATTTCAAAAGAAAATATTGATAAAATTGCCGTAGCTCTTTCGAAATTACCCGAAGGTTTTGCCGCTTTGAAGCAAATTGAAAAAGTTTTAGCGGATAGAAAAACTTATTTTGAAAGTGGTTCATTGAACTGGGCAACTGCCGAGGCTTTAGCGTATGGTTCGTTATTGGTTGATGGAAATCCCGTGCGTGTGTCTGGTCAAGATGTGCAAAGAGGAACATTTTCGCACCGTCATGCGGTTCTGCACGAGGTAAACACGAATGAATCTTATATTTCTTTGAACCATATTCAACCAGAACAAGATCATTTACAAATCTATAATTCGTTACTTTCTGAGTATGCAGTTTTAGGTTTTGAATTTGGATATGCCCTTGCTAATCCTGATACTTTGGTGATCTGGGAAGCACAATTTGGCGATTTTGCCAATGGTGCTCAAACCATGATTGATCAATTTATTGCCTCACATGAATCCAAATGGGGTACAATGAATGGTTTGGTGATGCTTTTGCCACATGGTTACGAAGGACAAGGACCTGAACACTCAAACGCTCGTCCCGAAAGATTTTTACAGTTGGCGGCTGAGGAAAACTTAGTGGTTACAAACATCACTACGCCAGCTAATATTTTCCATGCTTTGCGTCGTCAAATAGGTTGGCAGTTCCGTAAGCCTTTGATTGTGATGTCACCTAAGTCATTATTCCGAAATCCAAAAGTAATGTCACCCATTTCAGAATTTATTGATGGTTCATTTCAAGAGGTTTATGGGGATATTTATGTGGATGCTAAAAAAGTTAAAAAAGTACTTTTGTGTTCTGGAAAGGTTTATTACGATTTACAGGAAAAACAAGAAAAAGATAATCGTACGGACGTAGCAATCGTGCGAGTGGAGCAATTACATCCATTTCCAGTAAAAAAAGTGCAGGCTGAATTAGACAAATATCCAAGAGCAAAAGTATTATGGGTTCAAGAAGAACCTGAAAATATGGGCTATTGGTCGTTTATAATTAGAGATTTTGGTTGGAAAGTTTTTGATAGTTTAGTAGCCCGTAAAAAATCGGCTTCTCCTGCAACAGGGTTTATGAAAATTCATACGGCTGAACAGGCGGAATTAATGGAAAGGGCGTTTGCTTAAAGTTTAATTTTAAAAACAAAACATATTTAGACTAAAAATCATAGCTTACGGAGATTTTCTTTCGATGACATTGAATCAAAATAAGGATTGAATGGAGAATGTGATTTTATTTTGGCAAAAGATGTTGGTTCATTTAGTAATAACTATCCCATTTTTCATATTGTTGAAGCCAAGAAAAATGATATTGATTTGGGAGTTCCTCAATGTGCTGCCCAATTAGTAGGTGCTAAGTTTTTTAACGAAAAAAAAAGCATAAAGATTGATAAAATATATGGTTGTGTTACTACTGATAATTGAGTGGTTATTTTTGAAAATTGACACAAAATTAACCATAGATTCAAGGATTTACTACTTGAATGAATTATTAGCAGTTTTTCAAAAAATCATAGATTATTATAAAGAAAACATTTAAGTAAAAAATTACAAAGGATAACTAAAAATCCGAAATTGAGATATGGCAATTGAAATGAAAGTTCCGCCAGTAGGCGAATCAATAACCGAAGTAACTATCGCTACTTGGAATAAAAAAGATGGCGATTTAGTAAAAATGGACGAAGTTTTGTGTGAATTAGAATCAGACAAAGCCACTTTTGAACTCCCTGCCGAGGCAGAAGGAGTCTTGAAAATCGTTGCCAAAGAAGGTGATACGCTTCCAATTGGAGCCGTTATTTGTACGATTGAATCCGTTGGTCAGTCGGCAGGTGGTAGTCAGCAGTCACCAGTAACAAAGCCAGTGGAAGGAGTACCTATATCACCTCAACCAGTTGCTCCTGCACCCATTGAAGCACCTACTCAACCAGTTGCACAAGCACCAGTTCCTACTCCAAGTGCAGATTCACAAGTTATTGAAATCAAAGTTCCTGCCGTTGGTGAGTCAATTACGGAAGTAACCGTTTCATCTTGGAATAAAAAAGAAGGTGATTCCGTGAAAATGGATGAGGTTCTTTGTGAATTAGAATCAGACAAAGCAACGTTTGAATTACCCTCAGAAGTTGCAGGAATATTACATATTGTGGCAGAAGCAGGAATAACGTTGGCAATCGGGGCAGTTGTGGCTACGATTACCGTTGGAACAGGTGCAGTTTCACCTCAACCAGCAAATATACCTGAAACTCCTCCGAAAACTTCTCCAACTCCTTCACAAACAGAGAGTTACGCTGCAGGACACGCCTCGCCAGCCGCTGCAAAAGTTTTGGCAGAAAAAGGAATTGATGCAGGTTCTGTTTTAGGTACGGGAGTGGATGGACGCATTACAAAAGAGGATGCTTTATCAGTTAATAATCAGCAAGTAGCAGTTAGCAGTCCATCGGTGGTCGTTATTCCAACGCCAGCGGTTGCTCCGACACCCGCACCAGTTGCAGTTCCAGTTCCTCAACCAATGGGTGGAAATCGTAATCAACGTCGTGAAAAAATGACTTCTTTACGCAAGACAGTTGCTCGTCGTTTAGTTCAGGTAAAAAATGAGACGGCCATGTTGACTACTTTCAATGAGGTTGACATGAAACCAATCATGGATTTACGTGGAAAATACAAAGATAAATTCAAAGAAAAACATGGCGTTGGCTTAGGCTTTATGTCATTTTTCACGAAGGCAGTATGCGTTGCTTTGAAAGAATTTCCAGCCGTGAATGGTTCAATTGATGGTGAAGAAATTATTTTTAATGATTACTGTGATATTTCAATAGCAGTTTCAGCTCCAAAAGGTTTAGTAGTTCCTGTTATCAGAAATGCTGAGAATTTATCACTGGCAGGAATTGAAAGTGAGGTTGTTCGTTTGGCTACTTTGGCTAAAAATAACAAATTGACTTTGCAAGAAATGTCAGGCGGAACATTCACAATTACGAATGGTGGTGTATTTGGTTCGATGTTGTCAACGCCAATCATCAACGCTCCGCAAGTGGCAATTTTGGGAATGCACAACATCGTTGAACGTGCAGTTGTGGTTGATGGTCAGATAGTTATCCGACCAATTATGTACGTGGCACTTTCTTACGATCACAGAATTGTTGATGGAAAAGAATCAGTTTCGTTTTTGGTAAGAGTGAAACAATTGTTAGAAGATCCAACCCGTTTGTTGTTGGATGTATAGAAATGTATCGGAATATTTACTAATAATTCTGAACTAAGAAAATAAGTGCCTTTTCAGAAGGTCAAAAGAATAACAGAAAATTTATAACAATGCAATACGACGTAATAGTAATTGGTTCGGGACCTGGTGGGTATGTAGCCGCCATTCGTGCAGCACAATTGGGCATGAAAACTGCCATTATTGAAAAATATGACGTTTTAGGAGGAACTTGCTTGAATGTAGGCTGTATTCCCTCAAAAACTCTTTTGGATTCATCAGAACATTTTTATAATGCCGCTCATACTTTTGCTGAGCATGGAATTGAGATCTCCGCTCCTGTTGTGAACATGACACAAATGATTAATCGTAAGTCGGGCGTTGTGAAAAAAATGAACGATGGGATTACTTTTCTGATGAAAAAGAATAAAGTCACGACCTACATCGGTCTTGGTTCTTTTGTTGATAAAAATACAGTTAAAGTAATGAAAACGGACGGAACTTCGGAGGATTTGACGGCGAAAAATATCATCATTGCCACGGGTTCAAAGCCAACGATTTTGCCTTTTATGCCCGTTGATAAGAAACGTATTATTACTTCAACCGAAGCCTTAAATTTACCAGCCGTTCCAAAAACGATGGTCGTGGTTGGTGCGGGAGTCATTGGGGCTGAATTGGGTTCGGTTTATGCTCGTTTGGGTACAAAAGTTAGCTTCGTTGAATTTGCCGATTCAATGATTCCAACGATGGATAAAACGATGGGAAAAGAATTGCAAAAGTCTATTAAAAAGTTAGGCGTTGATTATTATTTTTCTCATAAAGTGACCAACGTTGTCAATAATGGAGATGATGCAACCGTAACCGCTACTAACTCTAAGGGGGAAGAAGTGAAATTAACGGGTGAATATGTATTGATTTGCATCGGTCGTAGTCCATTCACGGAAGGTTTAAATTTAAAAGAGGTTGGTATTGACATGGACAGAGGAAGAGTCGTGGTAAATGAGCATACTTTACAAACGAATGTACCTAATATTTACGCCATCGGAGATTTGATTCGTGGGGCAATGTTGGCACATAAAGCAGAAGAAGAAGGCGTTTTTGTGGCCGAAACCATCGCAGGACAAAAACCGCATATTAATTATAACTTGATTCCAGGCGTGGTTTACACCTGGCCTGAAGTGGCTTCGGTTGGAGCAACGGAAGAGGAATTGAAAGCATCGGGTAAGGCTTACAAGATGGGTTCGTTTCCTTTCAAAGCGTTAGGACGTGCTACGGCTTCAATGGATACCGACGGTTTGGTAAAGGTTTTGGCTGATAAAACTACGGACGAAATTTTGGGCGTACACATTATCGGTGCAAGAGCCGCTGACATGATTGCGGAGGCAGTTGTAGCAATGGAATACCGTGCATCGGCAGAAGATGTTGCTCGTATGTCTCACGCACATCCAACCTATACAGAGGCGATGAAAGAGGCGTGTTTGGCAGCTACTGAGAATAGGGCTTTGCACGCTTAATTGATAAGA
>JAYVRF010000104.1:0-7540 GCA_043756925.1 Arcicella sp.
GAAAGACATTATTTTACACCCGAAATTATATGTCAATGCTTGGTAAAGAGAAAGATCAGGGCGTTTGGTTTAGTGTTCAGGGCAAGGATGGTAACTGGATAAAATCTAAGAATATTGGTTATCCAATCAACAATAATGACAAAAATGCTATTTTCTCCATTTCTGCCGATGGACGTGAGATTTTATTAATGAATAAATATAATAAAGGTGGTAAATTATCGCCTGGAATCTCTCGTTCATATCGGACACGTGATGGTTGGGCATATCCAGAAGAAGTTAAGATAGATAATTATTACAATCAAAGTCCCAATGCTGAATTTGCTATTTCGCCCGATGGGTCGGTAATGGTGATGTCAATTCAAAGAAAAAATACAACTGGAAAACGTGATTTATACGTTGCATTTAAAAAAGATAAAAATACTTGGACTGAGCCAATTAATATGAGCAAACAATTGAATACGTTTGAACATGATGTCACTCCTTTTATCGCAGCCGATGGGAAAACGCTATATTTTTCAACCCAAGGATTGCCTGGTTACGGTGATAATGATATTTTCAAATCCCAAAGATTAGATGAGACGTGGCAACTATGGTCTGAACCCGAAAATTTGGGACCTGCCATCAATACCGCAAATTGGGACGGATATTTTACGATTCCCGCATCTGGTGATTATGCTTTTATTTGTTCAATAAACGCCTCAAAAAAAGAAGATATTTATCGTTTAGAATTACCAAAAACTGCCAAACCAGAGCCTGTCGCTATTATTTCGGGTAACGTATTGAGTACAGCTGATAAAAAACCTGTTGAGGCTTTGCTTACAATGACTCCTCAAAACGATAAGTTGAAACCAGAAATTAAAAACTATGACCCTGCCACAGGTTCATTCAGTTTTGTGGTTCCACTGAAAGAAGTTTATGATTTTGTGCCTTATTCAAAAGGTTATTTGGCAATTAATGAAACCGTTGATTTATCGAAAGAGATTTCCTACCGTGAAATCAAAAAAGACTTCTATTTAATGCCTTTGGAAGTTGGAAATAAAGGCGTTTTGAACAGTTTTACCTTTGAACAAGGAGAATCAAAATTACAAGCTCCTGCCCTAAAAGATTTGGATAGAATTGCCCAAGCCATGCTTGATTTTCCAACGTTGGAAATACTTTTTGAAGGGCATACAGACAATCAAGGAGATTTTCAGTTGAACTTGAAATTATCGGAAGAACGCATTGAAGAAGTAAAAACTTACTTGATTTCGAGAGGCGTTCCTACGCAAAGAATTACCACGAAAGGATGGGGACAAACTCGCCCAATTGCCAGTAATGCTACTGAGGAGAGGCGTAAATTGAATAGACGGGTGGAGTTTACAATTGTTAAGAAATAGTAATTTAATAACAACTGGATTAATTTTGCATCAGTCAATATCCTGTATTCTGTATTAAAGTAGGCGTGCCATCTGATTTTTTAGTTGCATCAATTTGCCTTTGTGGAACAGGAAATAATTCGTTTCTATCCTTGAAAACTGCCCCTTTTAAATTGGCTCTTTTGGTACTTTCATAAGTAATGTAAGTATTCAAAACATCCTTTGCAATTCCCCAACGTACTAAATCAAAGAATCGTTGTCCTTCCATTCCTAATTCTAAACGACGTTCAAAACGTACTGCTTTTAAAGCAATATCTTTATCCGACCAAGGTGTTTTGTATTCTTGAATCACATAATTGGCGGCAGGTTTTCCATCGGCAGATTTTACAAAACCATCGGGATTAGCCGACCTTCTACGAATTTGGTTGATGTATTCACGACCTTTTTCTAAATTTCCTAATTCAACCTCCGCTTCTGCAGCCATCAAAATTATATCAGCAAAACGCATGATTCTGACGTTATTAGCAGATAATTGACGACTTGTTCCTTCGGTAAAAATGCCTTCATCGGCTTTGTAATAAACATTTTTCTTAGGAGAAAATGGTCCAGCATAAGCCTGGTCACGAATCCATGCTTTCCCTGGGTGAGGTCCCCAATCTAAATAAGGAATCCCTCTTCTCCCAATTGTCCAGTCTAAACGTGGGTCAAGATTTCCTTGATGAGGCACGAAAGCGGCTGAACTCTCAATGCCTTGGTCATTTTTAACTTCCTGTGCGTTGTGATTCGATAAAAAAGGCAAGCCGTCTTTATCAGTTTGATAAGCATTCACAAAATCTTGGGAAGGTTGATGATAACCACAACATCCTCCTGGCTGAGTTGTGAGACCGCCATGAGGAAGATTCAAATTATCACCCAATCCGCCATTGTAACCTTTACCATTATCGTTCACTGAATATTGAGCATCCAAAACGCCTTCTGCATCCGTACTTGTTCCTTGGGTAACGATTCTGAAATTATCGTGAAATTTTGGTAAAAGGGCAAATTTGATGCCTTTGGTAGTCTTTCCGTTGGCAATAATATTGTCGAGCAATGGTTTTGCTTCTGCCCATTTCTTTTGATAAAGATAAATTTTAGCTAAAAAGGCTC
Source organism: Arcicella sp. (assembly GCA_043756925.1). Taxonomy (GTDB): domain Bacteria; phylum Bacteroidota; class Bacteroidia; order Cytophagales; family Spirosomataceae; genus Arcicella. Next base: position 2,502 of record JAYVRF010000104.1, read on the forward strand.
CCGCTCCCCATTTATTAAATCGACCTACTTCTGAGAACGTGTCTGGTAAATTATCAAACCCAAATTTAAAATCAGCTTCCATTTCTTTCCACAAAACTCGCTCATTTGGTTGGAAAAAATCAGTCGTTTTTTCATCAATCCAAGGCATTTTACCAAAGACAACTGTTCCATGAAAGTAGTACAAACCTCTCAACGTGCGGGCTTGGGCAATTAGGCTTTTGCTCTCTGCTTCGGTTAATCCCTTTGCCAAAGGTGTCATTCGGATAACATCATTACAACGGGCAATGCCATCATAAGCAAAACGCCAACGGTCATCTAACTTGGAGTTATCAGCCGCAATTTCGTAGCGTTCGATATTACTACGGCTTCCTCCAACATCCGCTCCTTTTTGAGCATCATCGGAAGTTAAACTGCCAAATACCCAATTTGAGAAAGTATTTACATCCGCTCCTGCACTTGAACCTGTGCCATACATGGAGCCATTCAAGCCCGCATACGCTCCAATCAAAATGCCATTGACACCAGCTTTGGTTTTGAGGGCGTCTTCACTGAAAACGCCAACGGGCTGACGATCCAAAAAATCTTCTTTACAACTATTGCCAAATATGGCAACAAAAAGGAACGTTATGATAACGCTATATTGATTGATTTTTTTCATTTTTATTATCGGAAAAAATTAAAAAGTAATGTTTAAACCCCCTAAAAACTGGCGTGGATTTGGTACTCTTCCATGGTCAACGCCCAAACCAATATCTCCTCTACCAACGTCAATTAAATCAGGGTCAGAACCTGAATAATCAGTAATAGTAAATAGATTTTGCCCTTGAACGTACAATCTGAGGCGACTCAATCCTAATTTAGCAAGTGATTTTGCTGGAAATGTATAGCCTATTTGCATTGTTTTAGCTCTGAAATATGAACCAGATTCCACAAAATAAGTATGCGGACGGGCGTTACTTACATTATCGTTAATATCTAACTTTGGCAATTGAGCATTTTTGTTTTCGGGAGTCCAACTATTGTTTAGCATCGTACGAGAACGATTACCCGCAAATCCGTTAAAATCTGTGAACCATTTTGTATTATTGTAAATTTGATTTCCATTATTCCAGAACAGAAACATATTAAAATCGAAGTTTTTATAAGCAACATCAAAATTATAACCCATTTGAAATTTTGGGTGCGGACTACCTAAAAACGCTCGGTCATCGGCAGTAACTTTTCCATCTCCGTTCACGTCTTTGAGTCTCCAACGCCCTACGGATGCCTGTGGAGATGCTTTATTTACCCCTGGTTGTTCAGTGGCGGCTAAAACTTCTTCTACTGAATTAAAAAATCCATCTAAGACATACCCATAAAACATTCCAATGGGTTGCCCTGTGACTGTTCGTGAAACGGGTGAATTACGGGTTGTATTTGTAAAAAAATCAACTCCTGCACTGGAAACCGAGTTTTTGTAGGTTGAAAAATTAACTGATGCAGAATATTTTAATTCGTTAGCCAAGGCTTTTCCACGGTAAGTAAGCATCAAATCAACCCCATTATTTTCTGTATTTCCCACATTAATAAAAGGAGCGGTAAAGTCTCCTTCCGTGCCTGGGCGAAGAATTTGCACCAATAAATCAGATGTTTTTTTATTGTAAACATCCAAATTTACTTCCAAGGCACCATTAAACATGGCTAAATCTAAACCCGTATTAAAGGTGGCTGTTTCTTCCCATTTCGAGCCTGAATTTCCTTTTCTGTCAAGGTCATAACCTGGGACAGTAGAAGTATTTGTTCCACCAATATCATAGAAAGAGCGACTTGGGTCTGAACGATAAAAACTAAATTGATTATTGGCATCAATTTGGTCATTACCAACAACGCCATAACCTGCACGCAGTTTCAAATCAGAAATTACAGGAATATTTTTCATAAAATTTTCCTGAGAAATCCTCCAACCAACGCTTGCAGAAGGAAAGTTTCCATAACGAACATCCTTGGCAAATTTGCTCGAACCATCACGTCTGAGCGTGGCATTCACCATATATTTTCCATCAAAAACGTAGTCGATTCGCCCAAAAAGCGAATATAATGCTTCTGTTGCAATGCTTGAGGTATTGTTTTGACCAATAGGATTACCACGATCTAAAACCCTAAATGATTCATCTGTGAAAGGATAATACCCAGACCTATCACCCCCAACTTGCTCTATCTTATATTCTACGGCTTCTGTTCCTGCCAATAATTTGAGTTCGTGTTTACCAAAAGTTTTTTCAAAATTTAAAGTGTTGGTAAACGTCCAACGATACTGGAATCCACTGGTAATACTGAAAGTTGTTTGAAAATTTCCTTCCGAATGTTCTGGATTAACTTCTCTGAATGCAGTTGAATAATTATTGTTGTAATCCATTCCGTAACTGCTTCTGAAACGCAAACCTTTCAACACATCAACTTCTGCGTAAATACTTCCTAAGAGTCTGACATCACGCTCATTATTATTGCGAGCTCTGTATAAAATGGCTACTGGATTTTGTCCATTTCCCGTACCTGCCGCTTTTGAACCCGCAAAATTACCATTGATGTCATACACAGGCACAATTGGTTGCATTCGATAGGCTTGCGACCACGGCGAACCTTCATTATTATCAACAGAACCTTGTCTCAAACGATATGAACCAAAAATTGTCTCCCCAAAACGAATTTTCTTCGACAATTTGAATTCTGAATTTGAACGAATGCTGTAACGGTCATAAAAAGTATATTTTTGCGTACCAGCCTCAGAATAATATCCCAAACTTAAACTGTAAACCGATTTATCAGTACCGCCCGAGGCACTTAAATTATGGCTTTGGGTGGATTGAGTCATTTCTTTGAACCAATTTGTACCTTCTTTATTTGCCCGAACAATTTGATAAAAATTGCTCTGTTCAATACTATATTTGCTTGGATCAACGGCTGGATTACCCTCAAAAAGCCCCGAAGACGACCCTGCAAGGATATAATCAGGAATTACAGGTTATACTCCCTTTCCATATTGAGGAGAAGATGGCGTAATTCCAGCCCCTAATTGCTGTTTCCAAAGTAAATCTCCCAACTCAGCGGTGTTCAACAAATTGGGATAGCGAGTTACGTTTGAAACTCCATAGTAAGCATCGTAAGAGATTTGGGTCTTGTTCGCTTTTCCTTTTTTGGTAGTAATAATAATAACGCCACCCGCTCCTCTCGCACCATAAATTGCCCCTGATGAAGCATCTTTGAGTATATTCATGCTTTCAATATCGTTCGGATTGATTGAATTTGTTCCAGAAGTTTGAACTCCATCAATAATTACCAACGGCTCATTACTGCCAAAAGAACTAATCCCACGAATACGGACGTAACCGTTTCCTCCAGGCTGATTTGAACCCGAAGCAACCACGCCCGCAACCCGACCTTGCAACATATTACTGACATCTGCGGCTGGTCGAGTAAGCATTTATTTCACATCAACGGTGGCAACTGAACCCGTTAAATCAGATTTTTTTGTGGTCCTATAACCCACTACAACCACTTCATTCAACGATTGTGTTTCTGTATTTAAACTAATATTTATCGTTGCTCGATTGCCCACTTGCACTTCTTGGCTTTGATAACTGACAAAACTAAAAACTAAAATTGCCTTTGAATCGGTCACTAAAATACTGGAATCGCCCCCAAATACTCACAAAAACGTCCTGAACAATCTCTTCCGCCTCTTGCTTATTTCCAAGGGCGTGATAGGCAACGCTAAACATTTTTTGCCAATACCGTTTATAAATTTCAGCAAACGCCTCAGTATTCCCTTTTTTGAGGAATTCTACTAATTTGTCATCGCTGAAAGATTGATAAAACATAAATATTAGGGTCTTTTGAAGTATAGTCAATTAAGTGGATGAAACCCCTAAATGTTTTTAAAAAATATTTGGAAAATACCAAATAAAACACAAATTCAAGTATAAGAAGAGATTTTATCCTTTATCAAAATCAATGTTGGACAAGCTAAATAACTCAGAATCAGTAAATCATTAAGTCCAATTTTGCAAAAAGCGTAAAACAAGCTACTTTTGTGACATATTAAGAAGTACAAACAACTTTTGAATGATTACCTCAACACAACAAATCATAGATTCATCAACTGATTTCAAACAGTTACAAGGCAAACTCCGTCTCAAAATTCTTGAAATGTATTTCAACGCTAATGCTGGACACATTGGCTGTTCACTTTCGTGTATTGATTTGATGATTGGTTCATTAATTAGCCATAGAAAAGAATCGGAAGTTTTTTTGTTATCAAAAGGTCATGCTGCCGCATCATTGTACGCTTGTTTGCATGAATTGGGGGAAATTTCGGATGAAACTTTAAAGACATTTTATCAGAACGGCACTACCCTCCCAGCCCACCCCGCTCCCAATAAAATTAAAGGAATTCCATTTGCTACGGGTTCTTTGGGTCATGGTTTACCGATTGCCATTGGCATTGCCCAAGCAAATAAAATCCTTCAAAATGACGAATTTACCTACGTTTTGATGTCGGACGGTGAAACAAACGAAGGCACAACTTGGGAAGGTGCACATTATGCGGTGGCTAAGAGATTGGACAATTTAATTGTGATGATTGATAAAAATGGACTGCAAGGATTTGGAAATACCAAAGAAGTGTTAGGTGTATCTGCCGATAAAAACAAATGGGAAGCCATGGGTTTTGAAGTAGTTGAAGTGGATGGTCATAACGTTGCTCAAATCCATCATCAAATTGAATTATTTAAGGCGTTTAAAAATGGAATTCCAAAATTATTAATTGCTAATACGGTAAAAGGGAAGGGCGTTTCTTATATGGAAAACAAATTAGAATGGCATTATTTACCGATGAAACTTGAAAATTATGAGATAGCAATGAATGATGTCAAAAATAATTATAACCAATAATCCTTTCAAAATCCATAATCATACTCACCAATGACCGATTCGGTAAAAGAAAAAATCTTGTCTCTCAAAGGGCCCATTTTCGTTTATGGTGCATCTGGATTTATTGGAGC
>JAYVRF010000105.1:0-7520 GCA_043756925.1 Arcicella sp.
CGAGCATAATTATCAATTGATGAAAGATGTAAAGCGTATTTGGGATCCGTACAACGTTTTCAATCCTAATAAAATCGTAGATACTCCACCGATGGACACTTTCCTACGGTACACGCCTGGACAACAAACACCCGAATTTGAGACGATTTTCCGTTTTACTGACCAAAATATTTTGCAACACGCTGAACAGTGTAACGGTTCTGGTGATTGTCGGAAAACGCACCTCTCGGGCGGAACGATGTGTCCTTCGTACATGGCAACTCGGAATGAGAAGGAAAGCACACGTGCAAGAGCAAATATTTTGAGAGAGTTTTTAACACATTCTGAAAAAGATAATCGTTTTAATCATGAAGAAATTAAAGAGGTAATGGATTTGTGTTTAGCTTGTAAAGGTTGTAAATCTGACTGCCCTTCAAATGTTGATGTGGCAAAATTGAAAATGGAATTTTTACATCAATATTACAAGGAAAATGGCGTGCCGATTCGGAGCCGTTTGGTTGGGAATTTTGCTAATATTTCAAAGGTAGTTTCATACATTCCGTGGGCGTATAATTTTGTTTACAATACTCCATTTTTACGTAGAATTGCAAATACTGTTGTTGGTTTTCATCCAGACAGAACAATGCCCTTGTTGGCGAAAAATACGTTTAAATCATGGTTCAAAAGCCACAAAGGCACAACGACACAAAGAAAAGTTTTTCTTTTCGTTGATGAATTCACCAATTACAATGATGTTGAAATTGGTATTAAAGCGGTTAAATTATTAAATCGTTTGGGGTATGAAGTGATTGTTCCAAAGCACGTAGAATCTGGTCGTCCGCAATTATCGAAGGGACTTTTGGATGATGCTAAACGCCTTGCAAACCAAAACGTTAGCTTATTGAAAGATGTGGTTACAGCGGAAGTTCCATTGATCGGAATTGAGCCTTCTGCCATCTTGACATTTAGAGATGAATATCCTGATTTAGTGGATGAAAACTTATTGGATGATGCTCGGAAACTCTCAAAAAATGTATTTATGATTGAGGAGTTTTTATCGAATGAAATTGAAGCAAAACGTATCTCCAAAAATGCTTTTACTGCTGAAAAAAGGTTGATAAAATTACATGGTCATTGTCAGCAAAAATCATTGTCAAGCATGGTTCCTGCGAAACGAACCCTGTCGTTACCAGAGAATTATGAGGTGCAATTGATTCCTTCGGGATGTTGCGGAATGGCGGGTTCTTTTGGCTATGAAAAGGAGCATTTTGAACTATCCAATCAGATTGGGGAATTGGTACTTTTCCCCACGATTCGTCAACAAAGTGAGAGCGTAATTATTGCGGCTTCTGGAACAAGTTGTCGTCATCAAATTCATGATGGTACGGGACGAACAGCAAAGCACGCTGTGGAGATTTTGTATGAGGCTTTGGTGTAGTTTACAGTAACAAAATGAACATTAGAATATATTTGTATAAAAGGCTTGCAAAATTAGATTTGTAAGCCTTTTTATATTTAGTCAATCTTCTCTTTCTTGCCTCTCCTACCCTTTCCACTTACGATTGACCTAACATCTTCGGTGGTTTCCACGATGGTATCCATCAGTGAGGGAACAAAGCCTTTCGCCATACGTTTTTGCTCAAATTGTAGTCTTTCGTGGTCAGGTTCGCCTAATACATAAGCATAAGGTTTTAATTCGGGAACTGCATCAAAAACAACTTTTAAAATCGCAATTGTAGGCAATGACAAAGCCATTCCAGCTAACCCCCAAAGAGAAGAACCTAACAGTAAAGCAATGATAGCAACCAAGCCGTTGATGCTCACTTTTGAGCCTACGATTTGTGGCGTAATAAAATTTCCTTCTAAGAATTGTACAAAAATGAAGACTCCCGCAACACCGACTGCATACATCGGAGAATCCTTCGTGATTAAGGCAATAATGATGGGTAAAATCGAACCAATTAAGATGCCTACGAATGGAATTACCAACAAAGCGGCAGCTAAAAATCCAAAAAATACTGCGTAATCAATGCCCAAAACCAATAATCCAATTGTATTTAGCGTTCCTACAATTAAAGTTACAGTAACTAATCCCGTCAAATAACTGTGAACAACTTCGTATATTTTTGTCAATACGGCATCTACTCTTCTTCTACTTATATTCTTGAAAACTTTATAAAAAAACATTTTGAAAAAGTCTCTGTAATAAAGGAAGAAAAACATATAAATCGGTATCAAAGACAGATTCCCTAAGACACTACCAGTAGTGGAAAGTGCGGTTGTAAAGAAAGTCCCTCCTGAACTCAACATTCCAGTTCCATACTTTTTTAGTTGTGTAATTTGTGCTTGTTTTGCAACGTGAAGTGTATTCTCTCCCCAACGCTGAATTTGATTAAACCAATCTAATATTCTTTTTTCTAATTGTGGAATCATTTCCCCAAAATTAGCAATTTGTGTAGAGGCTAACCAAATGACCCCTACGGCAACAGCAGTAAATAAAATGAGTGTTATCGTTACTGCCCAAACTCTACCTAAACCCTTGTTTTCCAACCAATTAGCTAATGGAAAGATGGACATTGATAAAATCATGGCAATTAAAACAGGGACAAGAACGGTCTGCAAAACTACCAACCAATAGACTATAATGGTGACAGAGAGGAGTGCTAAGGCGAGTTTTGCTACGAAGGGTAATTTATTATCCATAAAGTAGATTGGTATGTTTAGATTAGAAAGTGAATGAATTTCGCTAAAATGACACTAAAATACTGATAAATTTCTGCCTAAATAATCATACCAACGATAAAATTATTATCAATTCCATCGTCCCAAAGGATGGGAAATTGTGCCATTTGAACTAATTAAAGAAATCGTTTGAGATGATAAATCTCCAATTAATAATAAATCTGTATCTTGTTGATAACCAAGTTCTTTCGTTTGATTTTTTATCTTTTCAATCAATATGTTTGGTACATTTGCCCTTAAATGTAAACATGGGCAAGGCTTTTCTTTTTTAAATTTATTGAGCTCAATCAGAAGTTCTTTTGTGTCGTTAGCTTTATCTTCTTTTCCCAAACTAATCATTTTATTCATCCAAGCATTATATTGGTAACGATAGGGTTCAAATTCAAAAATTAAATCAGGATATTTTCTTAACATCTCAGCCCCGTTTTTGAATAATTGGATATGTCCAGGGTCTAAAAATCCTACGAAATTTCCTCCCCAAGTCATGCCGTATTGTGCGGACAGATTGTTTAAAGGATGATAATAAGATAAATTATTCGATATTTTATTACTCCTCATTACGACAAAGTCAGCGGCAAAACCAAAATTATGCATAGAAATTGGTGAGGCTGATTTATTACTACTTAAATATTTTTGTTGATTTGCCATTGAACGCAAATCCGAAATAATTCTGACCGAACCGTTTAAATCTTTCATTACTTGATGAATTGAATCACGTTTTGAAAGGAAATTTGTTCGTTCTTCTGAAAGCAATTTTTCCCAACGGTTATACAAATATCGTGGTTGCGATGCCAACGCCCAAAGGTATTCTTGCTCTTGCCAAGACAATGAAATTGACTCATTTGGTAATTGAATACTTGGAAAAATCAAGGCTTGCGGACGGTCTTGATTTTGTGCAGCAACTCCTCCAATTTTCAGATTTCCTTGTGAATCAGCAATGACTACAAAAACCTTTTGTGGCGAAAGGTTTTGTTTCAGTAAAGTATCTCTCAGGTAGAAACTTTGGGCAACCTCTCTAATACTTAATTCCCTGACTTTCAATGTGGTATCACAGGAATAATCTTGCCAATTCGGCTCTTTACTTAGGAATTTGCCCGTTTTTTCAATAAGATTACAAGCAAACAATGTAAGGCAAGTAAAGGTTATTTTGGCAAAATGTTTCAATAGTAAATTTGTTAAAAACATTAATTTATTGTGGCGACCGTCGCTCAATTATGGAATTTAAAAATAGGGAATAATATTGGATTTTTTTACAGACTTCTCGAAAGTTTGACCCTTAACGGAGTTATTTCGAGAAGTTGACTCTGATAATTATTATTACCCAAACTTCTCCCGCTGTGCTAAATAAAGTCCCACAATAACGAGCAATGTGCCTATGTAAGTATATGAAGTAATGGGTTCTTTCAGCAAAAAGGAGGCGTAAATGAATCCAAAGATTGGACACAAAAATAACCAAAGAGAGGCTTTAATTGGGTCTTTTTTGAGTAAATAAAGCCATAGTTGAACGGCACCAATTGAGACAGGAATCACTAACCAAAAAACCGAACCCCAAAATCTTAAATCGTACGTATTATTTGACCAATCGGTAAAAAGTAACGTCATAGGCATCAATAAAATTCCACCCAAAAGCACTTGCCAACCGTTGATTACTAATAAAGGTAAATCCCATTTTTGAGCGGAATAATAAACTGTTCCGACCGAATACGAAATCATGGAGATTGACAATATTATCAAACCTTCAACATCGGCAAAACTGTTTTTTAGCAGCGGATAAGTGGCAATTCCAACGCCCGCAATACCCAAAATCAACCCTAAAATTTCCGTCTTTTTTACTGAACGACCTAACCAAAAAGCAGATAAAACACTAATTATTAGTGGATTAGTTGCCGTTGCCAAACTTCCAATTCCTGCCGAGACGTGTTTAATGGCAATTACGAAAAAACCTAAATAAATAGTAACATTCAAGACTCCGTAAATTGCCAATTGCTTCCATTCAGATCTTTTTGGCAGACGATTTTTTTGAAATAAATAAGCATATCCCAACATCAAAAAACCTGCAATAAAGAAACGAAAATTGCCAATGACCAAAGGCTGAGCTGATTGAAGTCCAATTTTTGTAGCTGATGAAGCCGATGCCCAAAGCATAGCGAAAAGTATTCCAATCAGTAAATTTTTTATCATAATTTCTCGGCAACTTCAAAGTCTAACATGACAAGACCATGTTCTAATTTTTGGAAAATACTGGCTGGAAATTGTTCAGTAATTTCACCATTAAGTGCCTTGTTAATTACATCAGCTTTACGGCTTCCATTAGCAATTAAAATCGGCAATTTTGCTTCTTGTAAATGAGCTAAACCAAGGGTTATTCCCTGCGTTAGAATTGTATCTTTCCTAAAATATTTTTGTCCAATTGATTTTGTAATCTCCTCTAAATCAGATATATGAGCGTAAATATCAAAAGGTGTATTGGGTTCATTTAAAGCAATATGTCCGTTCATCCCCACGCCAACGAGCATAATATCCAAACCTCTTTTTAAAGCAATAAACTCGTTAATTTTTTGACATTCTGATGCCAAATCTTGGGCTTTTGCATCGAAATATTTAATGCGTTCTGAGGGAATATTTAAAGGAATTAGCAAATTTTGATAAATGCTATATTTGCAAGAGCCTTCATCATTTTCATCCATACCAACCCATTCGTCAAGCCCTACGAAAGTGCATTTTTCAAACAATTTTCTATCTGATTGAGCTAAAAATTTACACACGCCCAAAGGTGTATCACCCGAGGCAATGCAGATTAAAGCCTCTGGTTTTTGTGTTAAAACGTCAATGATAAGATTGGCAGTTGCTTCGGAAAGGGTTTCGTAATTAGAAAAAGTATTTAGCGTCATAATTGTAATTCTTAATTTGACATAAAAAAACCACGAGGTTTAAGTCGTGGTACAATATTAGGAATCAAAAATGTCTTTTACTACAATTTCGGAAATTTCATTTTGTAATCTACATCAACTTTTCCTTTCGTAATTTTTGCCAATTTATTTTTTAACATTCGCTTCTTTACAGGATTGAGATGATCGGTGAAAAGGATGCCGTCAATGTGATCGTATTCGTGTTGAATAATTCTTGCGGCAAGTCCTTCGTGTTCTTCAATATGTTCTTTCCAATCAACATCAAAATACCTAATTGTCACATACTCAGGACGATAAATATCTTCACGTACATCTGGAATTGATAAACAGCCTTCTTCAAAACCCCAATCGTCTCCATCTTCTTCCAAGATTTCAGCGTTGATAAATACCTTTTTAAAGTCAATTAACGAAGGGTCAATCTCACGTTCTTTCATGTCTTCGCCTTCATTAAAAGGACGACCATCTACCACAAACATTCTTACATTTAATCCAATTTGAGGTGCTGCCAAACCAACACCTTTGGCATTATACATGGTCTCGAACATATCCTCCGAGAGTTTTTTTACATCGTAAGACTTATCAATATCAACGGCAACTTTTCTTAAAACGGGGTCTCCGTAGGCAACTATTGGGTAAATCATTGTTTAGTTATCTGTTATTAGTAATTAGTAATTGGTTAAATTCTCCACAAAATCATCTTCAAATAACCAATCTTTCATGCAAAATTAATAAAAAAAATTGAAAGTCTGGGCTAAAAACCTGTAACTAATAACCAATATCTAATCACTAAATTATCGCCTGACGAACTCTTACTAATTTCTCCAAAAGCCTTTCCAATTGGTCGAGAGGCAACATATTTGCTCCATCCGACTTAGCAATTGATGGATTTGGATGCGTTTCAATAAACAAACCTTCTGCTCCAACGGCAATGGCAGCCTTGGCAATTGTTTCAATCATTTTCGGATTTCCGCCTGTTACACCCGTGCTTTGGTTTGGGCGTTGAAGCGAGTGCGTACAATCCATGACAACAGGTACGCCATGAGCTTGCATTTCGGGAATATTTCTGTAATCAACCACTAAATCTCCGTAACCAAAAGAGTTTCCTCTGTCGGTCAGAAAGACCGTGGCATTGGGGTTCTCGTGAAGGACTTTTTCTACGGCAAATTTCATCGAAATGCCCGACATAAATTGTCCTTTTTTGATATTCACCGCCTTACCCGTTTGAGCCGCTGCCGCTAATAAATCCGTCTGACGGCACAAGAAAGCAGGAATTTGTAGAATATCTACGTATTTTGCCGCCATTGCCGCCTCTTGCGACTCGTGAATATCCGTCACCGTTGGGAGGTCATAATAGTCACCAACTTCCTTCAATATTTCCAAAGCAGTAATATCTCCGATACCCGTAAAAGAGTCTAATTTTGTACGATTTGCCTTGCGATATGAGCCTTTAAAAATGAACGGAATCCCAAATTGGTCGGTGATTATCTTGATTTTTTCAGCAATTTCAAAAGCCAAATCACGGTTTTCAATCGCACAACTTCCTGCCATCAGGAAGAAATTATTTTTGTCGGTATTCTTTAATTTTGGGATGTTCATTGTTTTGGGGATTAGGTGTTGGGATTAAAAATCAGGAGTTGGCAGGTGAAGGTTTAAATCTTCAATACTAATCACCTAAAACCTATTTCTATATAAAATTTACCTCCGTACTCAAAGAAATTCCAAATTTCTCCAACACAGAAGCCTGTATTTTTGCTGATAATGCTTTAATCTGTTCGCCTTTCCCTCCGCCATAATTTACTAAAACCAAGGCTTGGCGAGCATGAACGCCTATTTGTCCATCTCTGAATCCTTTCCAACCAGCCTGTTCGATGAGCCAACCTGCGGGAACTT
>JAYVRF010000106.1:0-7507 GCA_043756925.1 Arcicella sp.
TGGGAAAACCTCTAACAAGGCTCAGAAAACCGTTGTGATGGGTGCAATAACCACAAATTATGTTTATGAAACCAACGAATGTGGATGTATTACTCAAACGAATCGCACACAAGGAGGTACGGGAATTGTTCGGAAATATACGTATGAGTTGATTCCACAATAATTTCAAATTACTGTTTAGATAAAACAAGCAACAAAAAAAGGATTTCGTTTTTAATGAAGTCCTTTTTCTTATGTAATTTGTTCCAAAATCAATTCTTCCTCTTTTAATTTAAAAGTTTATTAATTAACCGCTCGAAATAATTTTTTCACGATTTTGGAAAATCATGATACACTCTATTCACTCAAAAGTTTATCAATCAATCGCTCGAAATCTGCCACCCACTCGGTGTAATATTTCCCTGTGCCAGGTCCTGAAAAACCTGTGTGAGTTTCACGAATTTTGCCTTTTTTGTCAATAATTAAAGTCGTTGGAAAACCAATCACTTTGTTCAACATTGGCAAACTTTCAGTGGCACTATCTGAGTTGTTTAAACCCGCTTGCAGTAATGGATATTCAATTCCAAAACGTTTACGAATAAGTGACATTTTGGTTTTAAAAAATTCTAAATCCAGATTTTTTTCATACGCTAATCCAATGATTTTCAAACCTTTATCTTTATTTTTTTTATAAAATGGAGCTAAATAATTACTTTCATCCATGCAATTCGGACACCACGAACCCAATATTTGAACAACCGTAACTTTACCTTTAAAGACATCATCTGATAGTGAAATCTTATCTCCTTTTTCGTTCGGAAAAGTGAAATTCAACTTGTCATAACCTTCTTTTAAATACGTAATTTTTTTTACATCGGGCAACTCCGCTTTATCATTTTTTGTGGCTTCAATGTTCTTAAATCCAAGCACTGAGTCGCTGAATTTGCCCGTCATTTTGTTTCCTTTGATTTTAGCCTTCAATAAAAACGTATGCGAACCATCAAAAGTTGAAAGGAATAAACTATCCCCTACCCTATTGCCATCCATATAACGATAATCTCCTGTGGTTGTCAAGAATGTTCCCGTTACAACATTACCTTTTTGCTCAAAAATGCCAACGGCAAAACTTTTCTTTTGGGTCGTGGTATTGATAAAGTTTACAGTCCATTTTCCTTGTAAATTCATCCTATTAACAGTTTTTTGGGTTGGCACAAAACGATAATTATAACCCAAAGTAGCCTTGAAAGGCACTTGTACAAATGACTTTCTGCCTTTATTTTTTCGGAATATCCCAATCAAATTTTTATCCGTCATTTTGGCAACTATTTCTGCATCAAAAAGTGAAATAGGGATTCTCAAGGAATCACCCGAAACGTAAGCATCATCGGTTTGAAATTTTTCAGAAGCATTCAAAATATAGGTTTCATAGGTGTTATCAGCCTTTTTTTGGAGTTCTACACCAAAAGGCAAAATACCAGTTTCTATTTTGATTGTGGCACGATAACGAGTAGTTTGTGCTTTTAAAACTTGTCCTCGAAAGATAAAAAACGTTAATAACAATATTATTTTTTTCATATTTGTATTAAATGAAGTACAATGATATAATTTCAAAAACGCCACATTAGTTCTTTATTGACTGAAATATAACTCAAAAATAAAAAAGTCAGAAGTTCTAATCTTCTGACTGTCATTTGTTTATCCCAAAAATTTTATTGCTTCCATTCCAAAGTATTCAATAATTTTATCACATCTTTTTTCAAATAATCAATAACAGGAGCGAGTGAATCACTTTTTAGGGCGGTATTAAAATATAAAGCTCCACGCAAATAATGCTTCGTTGAATCAGTCGTATAAAATTGCAAGTACGTCGGCACTTCACCTTCCAATTCCATCAACATTACCGATTTACCAGAAGGAGTTTTTAAAACCAAATCCTGTATTGAATACGCCTTTTGTCCATGTCTTGCTGCCAATTTATGAGCATCTTCAATCAATTTCGACAATTTATTTTTATCACCCCCCAAAGGTTTATAGGTCAATTGAATCATGGCATTCAGTTTCGGATAATACACATACATCCAATGCGGTTCTGCCCAACGAACAGAGTCTGGCTTCAAAACAGCTTGGGTTGAATATTGAAAGCTGAATGGGTGATTCTCAGTCATTTGCTGATATTGAACCACGGGTAAATCTATCCGATTATAACCCTTTGGCTTAGGCACAAAATCTGAACTATCATTTTTTTGACGGCAAGCACAAAACAGTAAACAATTGACAATTATCAGTAAACAGTTTTTGACAAACAGTTTTTCATAGAAATTTATCCTAATTAGTAGATTCATTTTTGTATTAAAATTATTATTTTTTCTCATAAATAAAACTGTGTAAATAGCTAACGGTTCACTAATAATTGGATGTTAGTCTCTCAATAAACCCCCTAATCCTCCCAAAACTGAACCACCTTCTTTTGATGAATTTACACCATGAGGACTCACGGCACGAATTAATTTTGAAATCGGCATTGATTGAATCCAAACTCTCCCCGTTCCACGCACGGTTGCTAAGAAAATGCCCTCACCCCCAAAAATCATTGATTTCAAATTTCCTGCCCGTTGAATATCATAACTCAAATTTTGCTCAAAAGCCACAATACAACCCGTATCAATTCGCAGAGTTTCATTATTTAAATATTTTTCAATTATGGTTCCTCCTGCATGGACAAACGCTAAACCGTCACCTTGTAATTTCTCTAAAATAAAGCCTTCACCACCGAAAAATCCCGCTCCAATTTTTTTATTAAAAGTTATCGAAACCTTCGTTCCCAAAGCCGCACATAAAAAACTGTCTTTTTGTGCAATTAATGTATTACCAGGCAATGAAGATAGATTAATCGGAAGAATTGTGCCAGGATAAGGGGCTGCAAAAGCCACTTTCCGCTTACCAATGCCACGATTTGTAAAATGAGTCATAAACAATGACTCTCCCGTCAATAATCGGGAACCCGCTTGAAATAATTTGCCCATAACTGAATTATCACCCGCTGAACCATCGCCCATTTTAGTCTCGAATGCTATGCCATCTTCCATATAACACATCGAACCAGCCTCGGCAATCACCGTTTCGTTTGGATCAAGTTCAATTTCTACGAGTTGAATATCCTCGCCAATAATTTTGTAATCAATTTCGTGTGAATTCATGGTCTTTTCAGTTTAATATTTCATGTAAATTAAGGTTTATCAAATCAATCTAAGAACCAATAGTCGTTGATTGGTTTAATTAACTATTAAACGGTAAGTTTTAAATAAAAAGTCTAAATTTGGTTAGAACAACATTTCCACCTAACAACTCTATTTTGAATAACCATCCAAAGCTCCTTGCACAACCTTATAAAACTTCGTTTTCAAATCTTCAATATCATCACTCGTCATGCCCATCGTTTCAATGGGTTGATGAACAATTGCTTTGATTGTTTGAGGATAAATCGCAAAATATCCATCGGGCATAATCTTGTAATTATTCAAAAGACTTATCGGAACAATCGGAATTTGCTGTTTAATTGCCATCGCAAAACCGCCATCTTTCAAGGGCAATGACATCTTAGGAAATTCTTTAGACCAAATTCCTCCTTCTGGAAAAATCATAACGCTTCGCCCATTTTGCAAGGCTTTTATTGAACGAGTCATAGATGTTACCCTACTATTTTTATCGGTTCTATCAACCTGTATGTGTAATTTAGCGAACATATAACCAAATAAAGGCACACCTTTTAATGATGCTTTTCCCACAAAAGCAAAATAGTTTTTAATAATCACTCCCATTACTGCAATATCCAAGTAAGAAAAATGATTAGAGCAAAAAACGTAAGTCTTACCTAAATCTAATTCAGATTCATACTGAACTTTAATCCGAATGCCAATGATTGGAAATAGTATTCTTCCCCATAATCTATTAAGGAAATGAGCTTTCGGTTTCAACTCAGGTTTTTGCAGAAATAACCAAAAAAAAGGAAATAATAATATGAAAAGAAAAACAAACCAGAAGGTTGCCCAAACGGTGTAAAGGAAGGTTAGGATACGCATGAAACAAAGATAACAGGTTTCGTAACTATTTGATAATCAAGGGTATAAAAAAGGCTAACAGCCGCCACCGTTAACCCTAAAAGAATATCTATATAGATATTTTCTTCAACGATATTACTTATCTTGTAACGATAAAACAAGAAAAAGTACACATTTGCCGAAAGCAAATGATAAGGCTATTATATGAAGGACTCTCCTACCTTTTATACATTAGTATCAATTTATAAATAATAATTAATGTAAAAGATATAAAAATGTAATCTAACGCAGAACAAATAAAAAGAGCCTTCAAAAATAGTTTGAAGGCTCTTTTATCAAAGTTATGATTTCTAAAATTACATACCCATCATTTCCTTAAACGCTACAGAGTTACGAGTTGAAATTTCCAATTCAATCCCGTTATTAAGATTTATTTTCATTCCTCCTTTATAGTAGGATTCTATATTTGAAATGTATTCAGTATTGATAATTTGCTGACGATTTGCACGGAAAAAAATGTGCGGGTCTAAACGCTCTTGAATTTTGTTCAAAGAACGATGAATCATTGGTCTGTCTGTGCCAAAATGGAAGCGACAATAATTACCAACTGACTCAATCATGTAAATTTCTTTTAACGAAACGAAGTAGCATTTCTCTCCATCTTTAAGAAAAATTCGTTTAGTTGCAGTAAATCTTCCTTCCGAAACTGCCTCAGTAATTCTGTGTTGGTGAATATCCGCACGAACTTTCTCAATCGTTCTTGCCAAACGCTCTGATTTCATTGGTTTCAACAAATAATCCATCGCCTCCGACTCAAAAGCCTGAATGGCATACTGATTATAAGCTGTAACAAATATCACTTTGGGTACATATTCAAGTTCGCTTAACAAATCAAAGCCATTTTTTTCTGGCATCTCAATGTCAAGGAAAATCAAATCTGGTTGCAAGCGGTGAATTTTTTCCAAAGCCTCATCAACATTTTCGGCTTCGTCAATAATCTGAATATCAGGATATTCTTGCAATAAATACTTTAATTCTTGGCGGGCTAACCTTTCGTCATCAACCAAGATCGCTTTAATTTTCTTACTCATTTGCTTTACAGGGGACAAGTCTTGATAGAGGCGATTACCAGCTCGGGGGGAATAGGGTTTTCTATTTGCCATATCTGCCTAACTTTTATTTTCAAAAATTTAACAATCTGATTCAACACCTGTGAACCAATCAGGGGACGGTATTTAAACTTACCTGTTATAAACATGTATGCAAAAATGATGCACAAAATATGCAAAACTAAACTAATTTTTGAGAAAAGGTCATATATTTTAACATTTCTCCGCTAATGTAATAAATTCTATATTATTTTTCACTAATTATTTACTTATATTTTATTTTTTTATTAAGTAATAATTTCAGTTCATCATAAAATATAAAATCATTTTATTTTATTCTCATCGGAATGCTTACTTGCGAGTTTACAACTTTGTGTAACGCTGAAACTTTAAATCCATCCTAAATCCCAACCCCTGCTTAAACTCAATCATAATAATTTACAAGAATTTTAGATACAATTTGCTCAATAAATATTAAAAATAATGAAAACAAAATACTTTAAATATTATAATTATCTTATTTAAAGACATTTCAATAATTATTGAAATGTCTTTAAATAAATAGAAGACCCAAAATGAGTCTTCTATTTGATGCGTCACAAAGTAAGGATTAATTTAATAGTAGTTGGTATTTAATATACTTAGTTCTCTTTTCGGAGAACACCATTTTATTTGAATAACTTAAAGAAATTTCCCCAAATTACATTTTCTTCTGCTTTAATGATTGTTTCTAAGGTATTATTTGTGTTGTTAGCAAACTTTTTAAGATTCTTAACTGTCACAGCAAACTGTTTAACATCGGGGTCTGTAATATCAGCTTCAATGGTTGAAACTTGTTCCAAAGCACTAATCAAAGGCTCTAATTCACGTTTTTTGCGTTCTTTTGTAATTTGCATTCCCACCTTCCACACATCTTTTTCAGCTTCAAAAAACTCTTTTCGCTCACCAGGTTTCAGCACTTTTCTAACAATTCCCCAATCAATCAAATCTCGCACGTTCATGTTAACATTACCTCTTGAAATTTGCAAAGCCTCCATAATATCTTCCGTCGTCATTGGTGCGGGCGATACCAATAGGAGTGCGTGTACTTGTGCCATTGTTCGGCTAACACCCCAACTTGACCCCAATGTTCCCCATGCCTGGATTAGATGTTGCTTTGCTTCATCAAGAGTCATACGTTAAATTTTAAATAGTTTTATCGGCGGTTATTTGATAGAACAAATCTATGAGATAGTTTTGAACTTTCAAAATTTTTTGAAAATATATTTATAATAGTTATTCTTATAAGTTAAATCTAAGAAAAATTTGGTACTGTCTCTGGCTTGTGTAAAGAAAAACGAAGAACTTTATGTTAATAAATGCATTTAATAATTGATAAAACGCCTAAAATTTGGAATTTTAATATTATTATGAGTATTTTTATCATTGGAAGTTTGAATTATTTATCAATTGCAATGAGTTAAGTTATTGACTTACAATGCTTACCGCCGATTCGCCTTCTAATGCACTCCCAAATCCTTACTTGAAAATCATGAAAAAAATATTGCTTATTCTCTGTGTTCTTTCGCTGGCAAGCTGCCAAAAAAATGTGTATTTAACGGGTTCGTTGATGCACCAACTCCAAGAAAACGAACTTGATTTAACTCGAATTCAGTATTATAATGATAATCCACTCTATCTTGAACGTGAAGTTCCCTCTTCGGATGCTAACATTAAATCTGGAAAAGTAATCTTCAAAAATGGACGATACATCAACCGCATTTCTTTGGAAAAGGGAACGCCTGGAAAATTGCAAAAAGAAAACGTTGGGCATTTATTATTATCTTTTGAAAATAGTAAAGAAGACAATTCCCTTCATTTTGGACCCGTTGCTGGCGAAAAAGGTGAATTTTTTTATCAATTAGTTGATGCTCAGGGAAGCCCTGCATTTTCGAGATTAGATTATGAAGGAAATAAATATTTAGTGATTTACAAAAAGCCCCGTGTAAGAATTATGCTCTCAAAAAGTGTATTGAACAATTTAAAGATTAAGGTTCGTAGAATGAAAGGGAATAAAGTAAAATAAGTTGTTTAACAACCGAACAAGGGTTAGTCACAAAAGATAAGCATTGTATCAACTTGGGGTTTATATTGTAATTCTTCGGCTTGGCTGTAGGATTTGCTATTTTTTTATTAAGTGAATTAATGAAAACACTTAACCATTTTTTTTGACGAACGAGACTCGTAAAGGTCAAAAGCCGAGATTCAACGAAAAAAAATGGATAATAGTATAATATATACTACTATACAATTTGTACTATTGAATACTTTTTGGGTTTAATCAAATCTAAGTATTTATCAAAATCCACCCAGCTAATAATC
>JAYVRF010000107.1:0-7501 GCA_043756925.1 Arcicella sp.
AAGTCAGAACAACCATCGTACTCCAGCATTATGCAAATGGTGACAGGTTCATTGACCAGTGTCATTAAAAATCTCGTTTTAGTTTTGGTTTATTTTCTATTTCTGTTGTATTATCGTTCCCATTTAAAAAAATTTCTTCTCAAACTTTCAACTCCTTCGCAACGAGGTGAAATGGAGCAAATTATTCATTCCGCTACCAACGTTTCTCAACAATATTTGCTTGGACTTTCCAAGATGATTGTTTGTTTATGGATTATGTACGGCATCGGTTTTAGCATCCTTGGCGTTAAAAATGCCTTATTTTTTGCCATTATGTGCGGTTTATTAGAAATTGTGCCTTTTGTCGGGAACATTACTGGAACAACATTAACCGTATTGGTTTCTGCCTTGCACGGTGCCGAATTCTCTGTGTTGATTGGCATTGTAATTACTTATGCTGTGGTACAATTTATTCAAGGTTGGGTCTTGGAACCCCTTATTTTAGGTCCACAAGTGAAGATAAATCCATTATTTACCATCTTAGCTTTAATCCTTGGCGAACTACTTTGGGGAATTTCGGGCATCATTCTCGCCATTCCCATCACCGCAATTTTTAAAATTATCTGTGACCACATTGAACCTTTGAAACCCTATGGATTTTTGATTGGGGAGATTGAAACTGAGAAAAAGGACGGAAGATTTATCACAAAAATTAAAAATAATTGGGGGTTAAAAACGTGAATTTTGATTTTTTTTAAAATTATTTAACACTTTGATTTCCAATTATTTAGACCTTTTTGTAAAGCTATTATTTTATGTAATATCCTTCTAAACATTTCAAATATCATGAAACGTCCCTGTATAGTCAGAAGCCAACCAAACGAACCAACTACCATTCCTGAAAACTGCCAGTAATTGAGCCGCTTCTCGACCCAATTGCTTCCAAAATATATCTTTGCGAAAACCCAATAGAGAAACCTCAAAAGTAACCTACCGAAAATCCACCTTATAAACTTCCAAAACCAAGTAAATTTCCTTAAATCACAGAAATATAGTGTGAAATATGTAAGTCTTTCATAGAATTATGTAACACTTCTCGCCACGAGAAACCTCAACTTTATAAGATGAAAGCTCTTTCATGGTATAAATTACACGACTTAAAATGAAAAAAATAATCTTTTTATTATCCATCATTTGCTCAAATATTTTTGCCCAACATGAAGGTCATCAAATGCCCGAGACCAAGCAAAACTCTCAAAAAGTAGGCGTTTCATCAACTTCAAAGAGATCCGTTTCTGATTATAATTTAAAAAATAATACGCTTCCACTTTCCAGAATCGTTGCTCAGAATCTAACAAAACCTACGGGCAAAACCATTGAATATGACTTGAATATAGACTACAAAGAAGTAAATTATACAGGCAAAAAAGTGACTGCCATTGCAATAAATAATGGAATTGCTGGACCAACTTTACAATTTACGGAAGGCGATTCAGCCATAATCAGGATTCATAATAAACTCAAAACCGAAACTTCTATTCACTGGCACGGCTTGTTAGTCCCCGACCGTCAAGATGGCGTTTCGTACCTCAATACGCCACCCATTTTGGCGGGTAAAACCCATACTTTCAGCTTTCCAATTCTGCAATCAGGTACGTATTGGTATCACGCCCATAATATACAAGAGCAAATCGGCTTGCATGGTTCTATTGTGATTCAACCCAAAAAGCCAAAAATAAAGGCAGACAAAGAGGTGGTTTTGCTGATTTCGGACTGGGCAGATGACGATGCAGTCTCACAATTCCCAACGATATGGCTTATGAAATTAGGGCAACTACCCAAGATGATTTGGGTTATGCTTCGTTTTTTTTGGGAAAAGGAATGAAAATGGAAGCACCGACAATTCCCAAACCTAATTTATACGAAATGACTCGTACCATGTCTTCGATGAATATGAACGCAATGAAAATGAAGGGAAACAAAGTCAAAATTTTTCCGTCTTATACTCAAAAAGAAATCCCGAAATCTAATGCCCGCCAAGGACAGGATATGAAGGGAATGGACATGAAAAAAGTCACCAAAAGCCCAAAAATAAAAGCACACGACAAGAATAATATGGATATGAAAGGTGCTGAAAGTATGGAAGGTATGGACATGGATTTGGGCGAATACAACACCATCAATTATCATAACTTGAAATCAATTGAGCCAATTGTTTTTCCAGAAAATCGCCCGTTGCGTAAAATCAGGCTTGAATTATCGGGCGATATGCGTAAATACATTTGGGGGTTTGTTTGCCAATTATGACACCCTTTACGGAACCGCAGGCGGCGGGTTGAGTTTTAAATTTTAGCAATTTTTTCAAACAGTAATTTTTATAATTTAAACAAAATGAACAATGAAAGACAGAAAAATGTGTATTGAGGCTTGTTTAGCCTGCATGATTGAGTGCGAAAAATGTACAACTATGTGCATTACGATGGGCGGTATGGTAGAATGTTTGAAAACCTGTCGTGATTGTGCCGATATCTGTGCTTTATGTGCAAGATTGTGTGCCAGAGATTCGCAATTCTGCGATGATATTTGTGCATTGTGCGTAAAATGCTGTGAGGCTTGCATGGCAGAATGTGAAAAGCACGGCGACCATTGCAAGGTTTGCATGGAAGCCTGCAAAAGATGTATTGAGGCTTGTAAAATGTAATAATTATGAAAAGTTTCCTTTCAAAATGTTTTAGGAGGAAATTTTTTCGAAACAATCTAAAAAATAAAAACAATGAAATCAATACAAAAAATCACCTTAGGGATTGCCCTACTTACGCTGTTTGCAGCGTGCCAGCCAAGTACCGACACAAAACAGGCACTTTCTAAACCAGAAACAAGAAAGGCAATGATGGAAACAATTGCTGATGATGGTGATATGTCGAAAGAAATGATGGAGGCAATGATGGATAGCAAGAATGGCAAAATGATGATGATGGAAAACGAAAAAATGTCAATGATGATGATGGAAAATCACGACACAATGATGAAAATGATGAAAGATAAGCCTGAAATGATGAAAACGATGATGAAAGACATGATGGAGACTTGCAAAACCGACTCAACCATGATGAAAACGATGTGCAAAACAATGATGGAAGACCATGAAATGATGAACATGATGGAAAAAATGAAAGGGAAGGATATGAAAGGAATGAATCATAAATAGCAAGCAAAAAAATGACTGACACATTAACAGTAAAGGAGGAAACCAAACCAAAAGCATCGGGCGGCAAATTCACTTGCCCGATGCACACCGAAATCGTAAGAGATGCAATAGGTGCGTGTCCGATTTGTGGAATGAATTTAGTGCCGATGTAGCCAACTGATATTGAGAAAAAAAGGAATATTTTGACCTTATTTCCGTGGCTGGTGTTAAACGGGGATGACGAGTCTATACATCGTAAGTAAGCGACATAAGCACCTAATTATCAGCTTATTATGAGTTATTTCAAATGAAGAATTGCTTACGCAATCACATCTTTGTTGAACCTATAAAAGACAAATACCACACTTGGGCTTACGGTAGTAATTTAAAATATCATATTGGAGAACAGAATACGCTTGGTTTTCATTTAAAATTATTAGGCGTGTGTTCAATTGGATTAGCTATTTTATTATCGTTGTCATTACTTGGAACACTTTTTTCATTTATTAAGGACACAAAATAGGGTTGGCTATTTGAAAGTTATTGAGCAATGGTTTTAATTAATAGGGCAATTGCTGGGTTAATACAGTTGTAATATGTAAACATAATTCAGAAAACTATGAAAAAGAAGCAACAAACCCCATCACAAAAAAAGATTGCCCAAGTCATGCACGAATTCAAAGAAGGTGAATTGCATATTGGAACAAGCAATAACATTGTAACTAATCCAAAACAAGCCATCGCCATTGCTTTGAGTGAAGTGGACGATTTAAAAAAATGAATATTTTACTTGAAAATGACAATCATAACACAAAAAATAAGATAAAAGGTATAAAACCTGTGAATTCTACAAACATTTCAAATAATTGTGTAACACTTTGACTTTCAATAATCTGCATCTTTGCAAATATTAATTTTACTAATACATCAGAATGAAAGTTTAATTATTATCATTTACAATTTTGGAATACTAATCATCTCAAAGAAGAATTTATCAGCGATATTTAGTAGATGTTTGAGGGCAAAACGAGGGGGAGGGGTTTCTCTCGTTTTTGTTTCTAATAAAGTTAAAAGATGAAAACCGAGGCACAACTTAATGCTGATATTTTAAGAATTACTTTGATGATTCGAGAGAAATATCCTGAATTATCAAAGTATGTTTCAGAAATGCCCATAACAATTCCAGACGTTGAATCGCCCGAAATCAATGCTAAAATATTGACGGATTATTATGCTTCTTTGGAAGCAATTATGGAAAACTATGCTCGAAATAAAACAGCTAAATAAAACACAAGACGATGCATGCGTTCAATTTCCGAATTCACAAATTATACTCTTGACCGACAGATTTTAAAATCCGTCGTCACATTCAAAAATTTGATGTGATGGATAATTTGCTCTACTTCGTTTCTGGAATTATTGTCATTCTTTGGGCAATAGGTTTTATGGGTATGAAATCAAATTCTGGAATCCATATATTGCTTATCATCGTAGCAAATTTGACGATGTTAGGAATCATTCTACATCAAAAGATTAAGAACACGATTTAGTAAATTCAATCCTATCCAATCGAAACCAATTCCAAATCAAAAATTAAATTTTCCCCCGCCAAAGGATGATTGGCATCCAAAGTGATAGTTGTTTCTGTTACTTCTACAACTATTACTGGCATCACTTGTCCCGTTCCGTCTTGGTGCATATTTAATTGCATCCCAACCTCATAAGGAATATCAGAAGGGATTTCTTCTTTGTTGAAAACTGCCAAATAACTTGAATCCATCTCTCCATAAGCCTCTGCAACAGGAATATGGACGGTCTTTTTTTCGCCAACGGTCATACCCGTAACGCCCTCATCGAAACCCTTGATAACCATTCCAGAACCCACTTGAAATTCCAAAGGTTCACGTCCTTCCGAAGAATCAAAAAGTGTTCCGTCGGTTAATCTTCCTGTGTAATGGACGTTAATTTTATCGCCTGATTTAACTTGTGCCATTTTTGTCTTGTTAAAATTTTGGCAAAGTTCGGGAAGAGATTTTGGATAATTTATAATTGACTGTTAATAATTAATGGTTAAAAACGTAAGTATCTGAAAATAAATTAGTTATCATAATTTTTAAATTAGTTCTTTTCTTTTTTTTAATTAATCTACCAAAGACAAAAAATAACTTGAAAATTTTACCTTATTTCCTTAAATTCACACTTCATTAAACTAAAAAACCATGAACAAAACACTACGCTGCTTATTTATTCTCCTAATTTTTAATTTTAACGCAAAATCGCAACAAGCACCTCAGTATTCCAACGGTCAGCTTCAACAAAAAACATACATTCAATTAGCCGACGAATTCAAGTATTTATTTGATAATTCGCTCGTTCCCGAAAATCAGCAACATCGAAAATATCTCAGAAGAGAGATGTTTGAGTATCTGCAAACTGCTTTACCAAATCAAGAACAAGATTTAGGAAAAGTGATGGAACAAGCTCGTTTGCTGACTTTAAGTAAAGTAAAATCCCAAAAAGCTGCTCGCAAAATGGCAGGAATTGCCAATGTAAAATGGACAGAAAGAGGTCCAAATAATGTGGGCGGTCGTTCACGTGGATTATCGTATGACCCCAATGATTCAGCTTACCGCAAAGTGTGGACGGGCGGTATTGCAGGGGGTATTTTTTACAACAACAACATTTCCGATGTAAATAGTGCTTGGCAAAAAGTTGATTTGCCCGAGGTCATTTCAGTAACCACGATTGCGTTCGACCCAACGAACAAAAAAACAATGTACGTTGGCACGGGCGAACATTCGGGAGGTCCAAATATTCCAGGAGGAAATGTCTGGAAATCAATTGATAATGGTAAAAACTGGACGAAATTACCCCAGAATTTAGGCACGTGGACTAAGGAAATTGTCGTTACAAAAACGGGAACAATTATCGCAGGTACATTGTCGGGATTACAACGTTCAACCGATGGTGGACAAACCTTCACGGTGATGCTCAGTGGCGGAACAAATGGGGGGAATTCAGACGTTGAAATTGCTTCAGATGGCGTTATTTACGCAGGTTTTGAAAGAGGAAAGGTTTTTAAATCAAGTGATGACGGAGCAAACTGGACGGATATTACTCCACCCAATGAATTGATTAATGGTCGAGTAGAAATTGCCTTGGCACAATCCACCAAAGGAGATAATCAAGTAATTTATGTCATTTCCTCAGATATTTGGTTTAAAAAATCCATTGATGGTGGCAAGACTTGGGAGAATCTTCAAGTGCCAGTTTATAGTGATGGATTAAAATATGGTTCTACACAAGTAACCTACAATATGACGATGAGTGTTCATCCACAAGACCCAAATTTTGTTTGGTTAGGTGGAACTGGTATATTTCACACAACGGATGGCGGTAAAAATTGGACGCAATACGGTTACTGGTACATTCATCCCGACCAACACAATATCCAATTTAGTCCGTTAAATAATGGTGAAATGATTTTGGCGAATGATGGTGGAATTCACTTTTCAAAAGGTGCGGGAAACCCTAAAAATGTAGTGGCTGATTTCAAAGCACGCAATAAAGATTATACCGTAACTCAGTTTTATTCAGTTGCCCAAAGAAATATTATTAATGATAATTTCCTCATCGGTGGAGCCCAAGATAATTCAGTCATTACGATAAATGGCGAAGGAAAAACGGATGGGAAAAGCGTCATTACGGGTGATGGTTGTTTTGTTTTTGTGGATGAAGACGATGCAAACGTAACAATTAGTTCTACTCAAAATGGAAACTGGTACGTGCAAAATCGTAATGGACAGACAGTATTCAACTTTTCGAGTGGCACGAGTCCTGCATTTGTAAACCCTGCTGATTATGATGATGCTAAGAATATTTTGTATGCCAACAATGGAAATAGAAGCATTGCAAGGTGTTCAAATATTGGACTTTCAACTTCGCCTGTGGTTAAGCAAGTAATTTATAAACCCGCTTTACCAGCTTTTACAAATGCAATAAAAGTCTCTAAAAACACCCCAAATACGATTTTTGTTGGTACGGGTGGCAATGGTAGAATTTACAGAGTGACCGATATTGATAAAGATACTGCCACAACCACGCTTATCAGTAGCCCCGAAATGACAAAGTCAACGTACACAACTTCAAATATTGATATTGGTGCAAATGACAATGAAATTTTAGTTACATATTCAAATTTTGGAGGTTCTGCCACTAATAATATTGTTTCGGTGTGGTACACAAACAATGGTGGTGAAACTTGGCAAAGTAAGGATGAAATCGCTCACGGATTGCCCAATATTCAAATTCGGTGGTCATTATTTAATCCTGAAA
>JAYVRF010000108.1:0-7455 GCA_043756925.1 Arcicella sp.
AGGATAACACGTTTTAGTTCCGACACAAAAAAACCCTGAACAGGCGTACCTGACAGGGCAATGTATATATTCAGTTGATTACATTCAAAAATAGATTAAAACTGAACTTCAATATCTTTCTTGAATCCTTTTTTTGAATCATCAAAAGGCATCACAATTTTCCACTGATGATTATGGTATTGAGCAGAAATATTTTCAACATTCACAAAGTTTGGCAACATTAATTGCCCAATAGTTTGCGGAACAAAATTCTCATGAACTTGTTGATCAGCCGTTTTCAACACGGGTTGTAAGGCATATAACCACAGACGGTTATCCTCAATATTCACCTTCAAATGATTGGCTTCTAATCCTGCAACTTTCACGAATATTTCGTAAGAATCAGGTGTTTGACTTACTTCAATCTTGGGTTCAGTCCGCCCTCCGTTTAGGGTATTCGTAAAATCTATATTAGCTAAAATTTCTCTCGGAATTACAATTTTCTTTTCCATGTATTTGTGTGCAGTTTTTGCTTTTATGACTCCTTCAAGCAAAGTATTGAATATTATTCAAATCTTATACCACCACCAAAAAAGAGACATTATGACCGTTTCGTTAAAATAATGCAGTCATAATGTCTATTTTACTTATAATTGTTTGTATCAGTTTGAAGGAACAAATGATTTTTTTAATACAAGAGGTTTTGAAAGGATAACACGTTTTAGTTCCGACACAAAAAAAGGTCTGTGATTTTAAAATTAAATCACAGACCTTAAAAAAAAATTATCCCTAATTAAAGCACCATGATAACCCGAGTTCCGTCCATATCAATACCTTCAATTTTCACTCTTCCTTTACGACTCGCTAATATTTCAGCAACTTCTTTTGCATTGGCAACTGGTTTTTCGTCAATCTTAGTAATAACAAATCCTTTTTCAAAACCTTGGTAACCTAAACGTCCGTTTGGATCAACTTCTGTTACTTTCGCACCGCCAGAAACTTTGTATTTAGCTTTATCTCCCTCAGATAAATTCGATAATTTTGCTCCTAAATATTCACTGATTACATTACTTGCAACTTCTCCTTTCACAATGTTTGTATTACCATCTTTATTCTTTAAAATAACGTTAAAATCTTTGGTAACTCCATCACGATTTACGGTTACAACCACTGTTTCACCTGGACGTTTACGACCCACTAATTCCATCAATTTTGATTGAGAACCCGTTGTTATTCCGTCAATTTTAACGATGACATCATTAACTTTCAAACCCGCCGATTCTGCTGCACTACCACTTGGAAAAGCTCCCACATATACGCCATCATTCACTTTCAACCCTTTCTCTTCAACCATTTTACTGTTTACTTCGCTGATATTCACGCCCAAATAACCCCGTTGAACATTGCCATATTTAATTAAATCTGCGGCTACTTTTTTCACAATTCCAACTGGTACTGCGAATGAATATCCTGCAAATTGACCAGTGCGGCTATAAATTGCGGTATTGATACCAATTAATTCCCCTTTCAAATTCACCAAAGCACCACCTGAATTTCCTGGATTAACGGCTGCATCAGTTTGAATAAATGATTCTAACGGATTCACGTCTTTATCACGGTCAATAATATTTTGACGACCTTTTGCCGACACAATTCCTGCCGTAACGGTTGATTCCAAATTAAAAGGATTACCCACTGCCAAAACCCATTCGCCCACTCTGATGGCATCCGAATCGCCAAAATCTAAGAAAGGCAAATTAGTGGCTTTCACTTGAATAACCGCAATATCCGTTGATGGGTCGGTGCTGATAACTTTCGCTTTATAGGAACGCTTATCATTCAAAATAACCGATACTTCATCCGCATCTTGCACCACGTGATTGTTCGTGACAATGTATCCATCCGCACTAATGATTACGCCCGAACCCGATGCTTCCTGTGACTCAGGTTGCTGACGATGAGGATTAGCACCGCCGAAAGGATTACCACCAAAAAAATCTTCAAAAGGGTCTACCATTTGCCCTTGACGACTAACATTACGAGACATTTTGGTGGTGATATGCACAACCGCAGGCGTTGCTTTCTCCGCTGCATACGTAAAGTCACCTGGATTGCTTGGAGCAGAAGGTGTTACGTTTGAAACCAAGCGAGTGAAGGCAGAAGGCGTGGTGGTAAAAACAGCATCCGAAGGCGATTTTTCCAAGAACAATTTATAAGCTCCGAGCGTAGTTGCACTACTCAACGCTCCGACAATCGCAAGGGTTTTTAAATTACTTTTGATTTCCATGTTGTTTATCTATTTTTAATTAAAAAATTTGTGATTTTCTTACTGCTAAATTAACGTAAAAACTAATTGTAAGGTGCAATGGTTTCATTGTTTTTAACATAATTTAAGGTTTAGGGGTTACGGGTTGGTTTTTAGGGATTAGTGAATGGCGATTTGGAATATTAATATTAAAATCTACCAGCAGCTTTGAAAATTATTATTCAATATTCGACCGACCAATCCCTAATCCCTAACCCCTAATCCCCAAAACCTCAAAACATGGCATTGTTTTCGATGTAAAAAAACTATTTAGCCAAGATAACAAACTTCTTTTTTTTACGTTAAAAAATTAATGTAGAGCAAAAGGTATCTTTGTCGAAATTTTCGATTCAATATAAATATGAAAAAACATACCCCATTACTGATTTTACTCTTGATTGCCACCCTAAGTTCGCAATCAGTTGTAGCACAGTTCAAGTTTTCCAATCTTTTTGGGAGTAAAGAAAAACCACGCAAAAACCGTATTTTCGAGCCAACTTCAACCGTAAGTGTGGGTTTTGGAACTTCCAGTTATTACGGAGATTTATCGCCTTACGGTAGAATTATTCAATCAACTTTCAATGGAATTCGTTGGAATGCCAACTTCAATTTCACTCGTCAGATTTCACCTTCTTTTGGAGTTCGTTTTGGACTAACTTGGGCAAGGCTTTCGGGTGATGATAGTTATATGGATGGTGTTTCTGGATATGAACCTAATTTTATGCGGAATCTTCACTTTCGGAATGACGTAAAAGAACTTTCAATTGTTGGTCAATATGATTTAGTACGTACTGAACGCAGTTATTTACGCCGTGAGCAAATAATTCCTTATATTTTTGGCGGTATTGCCGTTTTTGCCCACGACCCTGTTGCACGTCCAGATAGCAGCGTTTACCAAAGTAGGAATTGGGTTCGCTTGCAACCTCTGAACACGGAAGGACAAGGTTTACCGAGTTACGCAACTCCTTATTCTTTAATTAGCGTATCTTTTCCAGTTGGTTTTGGGGTTCGTTATAAATTGAATTCAAGTTGGGATTTAGGTTTTGAAATGGGCTTTCGTTACACACTAACCGATTATTTGGATGATGCAGGCGGAAATTATGCCGACCCAACTGAATTACTTGGACAAAGTCCTTTGGCACGGGATATGGGAAATAGAACTTTGGAAAAAATTGCTGCCAACAGAGGTATTGACCGCACTGCGGGTGTTTCTAAATATTTAGAAAGTCAGGGTTTATACGATCCTAATTCTGGTTTAGACCCATTTACGGTGGTAACATCAGTTCAAGGTTTTTCGGATAAAACAGACCAACGTGGCAATCCAAAATTTAATGATAGTTATATGCTAACAACCTTTAAATTAATTTATCATATTCCTGGAAAAATCAGATGTCCAGTGGCACGGTGATTAGGTATTGGGGGTTAGGTTTTAGGGGTTAATAAACCAAGACGTTTAACTACAAATCCTTGACTCAAAATATAGCATAAATTAAAATCTTAATGGTCAGGTAATTATTCACCTGACCTTTTTTATTCGTATGAAATTAATTAAAAACTTTCTTTTCTTTTTTTGTATAATATTAAGTATCAATGCTTTATCTCAGAAAATTGAGATTGGGGGAGGTCTGGGAGCTATGAATTATAAAGGAGATATTTCTCCTGATTTTCATCCTACTTTCGCTCAGTTGGGTGGGCATATCTTACTTCGTTATAACCTTAAAAAAGACATTACTTTTCGGTTTGGAGCAAATTTAGGGTCAATTTATGCTAACGATAATGACGTTAGTGATTCTTTCAATAAATTGCGTGGACAGACTTTCAAGACCAGTATTAGAGAAGTGAGTCTGATAACGGAATATAATTTTTTCAGTTATCAATATAGCCGAATGCACAAAGATTGGTCGCCGTATGTGTTTGGTGGCGTGGCTTTCATGAGTTTTACGCCCCGAGACACACCCATTTCTGATTATAAACAAGCAGGAGTTGTAATTCCTTTTGGTATTGGAATAAAATATAATCTCACTGGCCCATGGGATTTGAACGTTGAATTTGGTACTCGCAAAACTTTTACCGATTATTTGGATAATTTAGGAGGTGAAAATCCAGCCTTACCTCGAAATGTTCAAAATGACTATTCCCGTGGAGATATGTATTATTACACTTCCTTGGGAATTACGTATAAATTTATTCGGGTTATTTGCCCGAAATAGGATAGTATTGTTTTATATGTTGGTACTGATGGCATGACTCTAAGTCATGCCATCAGTCGTTAAGAAAGATTTCAAGCAATTTTTATAAATAACAATTCCTCACCATATTCTCTTCCTCCTTTTATCCTATCTCATTATTCCGTAAATTTGTTTCATCATTTTAAACTGACTTAAAAGCCAATATTTTTAAGTCAATTTGCCTCATAATTATTTTCTTAATCATTTGATTTTTAGTTATTTATCATTAAAATAATTAAAAATCAAATGATTTATTAAGAAAAACAACATTGACAAGTTTCAATTCTGTAAAAAAATAAAATTTACGTGAAGCAAGTGAAATGACATACCATAAAAAACCATTCTGTTAAATTGTGTTAAATCAGTGAAGGAACAATTAGACCAAAACAATCTACCAAAACACATTGCCGTTATCATGGACGGGAACGGACGCTGGGCAAAACAGCAAGGTTTTATGGACAGAGTTTTCGGACATAGAAATGCTTTAAAAGCCGTAAAGGA
The DNA here is from genome assembly GCA_043756925.1 of Arcicella sp. Taxonomy (GTDB): domain Bacteria; phylum Bacteroidota; class Bacteroidia; order Cytophagales; family Spirosomataceae; genus Arcicella. The sequence goes on from JAYVRF010000108.1 coordinate 5,014, forward strand.
AGTAATTGAAGGTTGCGGCGAATTGGGCATTAAATATTTGACTTTATACGCTTTTTCAACCGAAAACTGGAATCGTCCGAAATTAGAAGTAGATGCTTTGATGGTATTATTAGTAAAAACTATCAAAGATGAATTGCCTACGATGCAAAAGAACAATGTTCGTTTACAAACCATCGGAGCAACTTATACTTTGCCTGAAATTTCACAAAAAGAATTAAAAAGTGCCATTGAAGCTACGCAAAATAATACGGGTTTGACCGTTATTTTGGCTTTATCTTACAGTGGAAAATGGGATATTGTCAACACAACAAAAAAGTTGATTGAGCAAGTCCAAAAGGGTGAAATTTCCATAGAAAACATTAATGAAGAACTTTTTGAAAACTCATTAGATACAAAAGGTATTCCAAATCCAGATTTGATGATTAGAACGGGCGGCGACCATCGAATTAGCAATTTTATGCTTTGGCAGTTGGCATATTCAGAGCTATTTATTTTTGAAGATTTATTTTGGCCCGATTTCCGAAGAGAACACCTCCACGAAGCAATTTTTGATTATCAAGACCGAGAAAGGAGATTTGGAAAGACCTCGGAGCAATTGAAAAGTTAAGAGAAAATTATTCTAAATTACACTTAAAGAATCCTTCATTTTCTATTAAAAACACTAATTACACGAAAAAAAAGCTTTATTTGTAAAAAAAACGGCTAATAATTAAAATGAAAAAATATACTTTACTACTCCCTTTTCTGTTACTTTCTTTCCTCTCGCAAGCACAATTGCGTGGGGCTTTGGGGCAACGTGCCGTGACTGCCCCGAGTTCAGTTGAATTGAATTATGCCGAACCAAAAGAATACGAAATTGCGGAGATAACAACGACAGGGTCAAAATATTACGATGGAAATTCGATGATTTCTTTGTCAGGTTTGCGAGTGGGAGACCGAATTAAAGTGCCAGGAGATGCAATTACTTCTGCCATCAAAAAACTGATGGGACAAGGAATCTTGGAGGAAGTAGAAATTGATGCCACTAAAATGGAAGGCGATAAAATTTGGCTAAATATGGTCATCAAAGAACGTCCACGGCTTTTTAAATTGCAATACACAGGAATTAAAAAAGGCGAGCAGGAAACTTTGAATGATAAAGTGAAGGCATACAAAGGTAAAATTGTTACAGCAACAGTGAAGAAAAACATTGATTTAGCGATTCGTAAATTTTATCAGGATAAAGGTTATTTGAACGTTGGGATAAAAATTGCGGAGAAGACAGATTCAGCACGTGGCAATAATGCTACGATGAAAATTGATATTGTAAAAGGTAGTAAAGTGAAAATTTCGGAAATAATTCTTGAAGACGTTACAGAATTATCAGAAAAAACGGTTCGAAAGAAATTAAAAAATACCAAGCAAAAAGCATTTTATAGAATTTTTAGTCCCTCAAAATATATTCCGAAGAAATTTGAAGAGGATAAAGTTAAGTTAGTTGAATTTTATAATAAGAAAGGATATCGTGATGCTCAGATTTTGATGGATTCTGTTTACCGAGATGGTGACAAATACGTCAAAATCTTGATGAAAATGGAAGAAGGTAAACAATATCATTATCGCAATATTTATTGGGAAGGTAATTATGTTTATCCTGATAGTGTTTTATCCGAAATTTTAGCCATCAAAAAAGGTGATGTTTATAATGTTGAAAATTTAGAAAAACGTCTAAATGGAAAACCGCAAGAAGATGTAAGTTCGGTTTATATGGATAATGGATATTTGTTTTATCAGTGCGAACCCGTTGAAACAGCCGTTTTAGGAGATTCAATTGACATTACTTTCAGAATTACCGAAGGAAAACAAGCAACCATTAATAAAGTAATTCTTAACGGAAATACAAAAACTTCTGACCACGTGGTTATGCGTGAAATTAGAACTTTACCTGGACAAAAATTTAGTAAATCAGCCATTATTCGTACCGTGCGTGAACTTTCAACAATTGGATATTTTAATCCAGAGAAAATTTCACCAAATCCAATTCCAAAGGCAGACGGAACGGTTGATATTGAATATAATGTAGAAGAAAAACCGTCTGACCAAATTGAATTATCAGGTGGTTGGGGAGGATTTATTGGCTTTGTGGGTACGTTGGGCGTAACATTTAATAATTTCTCGGCTCGAAACATTACTAATTTGAGTGCTTGGAAACCACTTCCTGCGGGCGATGGACAAAAATTATCCGTTCGTTTTCAAGCCAATGGTTCATCATTTCAAAATTATTCTTTATCGTTTACAGAACCGTGGTTGGGTGGTAAGAAACCAAATTCATTCTCAATTACGTTGAGTCGCAGTATTTCATATCCATTTAAGATTCAGCAACAACAATTCCTTAGTGGAAATAATCAATTTGGTGGTGGCGGTGGCTTTGGCGGTGGCGGTTTTGGTGGGGGTGGATTTGGA
>JAYVRF010000109.1:0-27651 GCA_043756925.1 Arcicella sp.
CCAAATACATTCCCGAACCTCCGCACAGTATTGCATTTTTATTTCGAGATGAAATATCGCCTAAAATGTTCTGAAAATCTTGTTGAAATTGGTAAATATGATACTGTTCCCCAGCATCCAAAATATCAATTAAATGATACGGAATGTCTTGATTATCAATACGATACTCGTCCAAATCCTTACCCGTACCAATATTCATATTTCGATAAACTTGTCGGGAATCGGCACTGATAATTTCTCCTTGAATTTTATGAGCTAAGTGAGTGGCTAAATGAGTTTTACCACTTGCAGTTGGACCTAATAGGACAATTAAGGGATTTTTCATACCATCAACAACCGCCAAATGGCTGACAAAAACACCCCCAAAATCGCAAAAGGCGTGAGCACTTTCCAGGTTAAATACATCAATTGATCCACTCGCAAACGTGGGTATGTCCAACGAATCCACATCATTACGAAAATGCTTAAATAAGCCTTTAATAACAACCAAAACATTCCCCAAATAACGCCAATCCATGAATTGGGTTCGCCCGAAGTCCAGTTGGCTAATTTCAAAAATCCGATATTTGGTAACAGCGTATTCCAACTTCCCAAAAATAAAATTGCTCCTAATAGGCTGACTAACAACATCATACCGTATTCTGAAAGAAAAACCAATGCCCAACGCATCCCAGAATATTCCGTGTGAAAACCACCCACTAATTCAGATTCTGCTTCGGGTAAATCAAAAGGAGCTCTATTGCATTCTGCCAAAGAAGCAATGAAAAATATGACATAAACAGGAAATAAAAACGGTACTCTGACAATATTCCATGATAAAATTCCACCAATGCTCGTAACGTCAATATTCAAGAATTTTAAGCCAAAAAGGTAGGTTGTCCCTTGGGAGTAAATACCTTGCTGAAAACTAATCTCTTGAAGATTTAAAGTTTGTGAAATCATCACTACACAAATGACCGTAAGCCCCAAAGGAATCTCATACGACACAATTTGAGCCACCGAACGCATCGCCCCAATCAAAGAATATTTGTTATTAGACGACCAACCCGCCATCAAAATACCGATAATGTCAATGGAAATAATGGCTAATAGATAAAACACGCCAATATCCGCTTTTGAGCCTTGCAAAAACTCACTCGGTCCCAAAGGCATCACGGCAAATCCCGCAAAAATAGCAATAAAAATTAAGCATGGAGCGATAAGAAAAAGTCGTTTATTGGCTAAATTAGGCACAATATCCTCTTTTTGAAGGAGTTTTAATAAATCTGCAAATATTTGGAGCAGTCCATATTTTCCAACTTCCATCGGACCAAGGCGGTCTTGCATGAAAGCGGATATTTTTCGCTCGCCATACACGCCAACAACGATGTTGGCGAGGATTAACGAGAGTGATATGAATAGGGCTATGTACATATTATTCTATTTCAACTAACCAAACTTCCCACCAAAGCCTTCTCCAAAGCCTGTTCAAAATCCGAAATCAAATCTTCCACAGCTTCTAAACCAACGGCAATTCTTACTAAACCTTCCGTGATGCCTACTTCGGCTTTTTGGTCGGCTGAAAGTTTAGAGTGCGTTGTGGATGCTGGATGGGTGATGATGGTTCTGGTATCGCCCAAATTTGGGGATATTGAGGCAATTTTTAAGTATTTCGACATTTCATTTACTACTTCAAAACCTCCTTTTACATCAATCGTCAGGATAGCACCGCCCATTTTCATTTGCTTTTTGGCTAAATTATACTGTGGATGCGAAGGCAAAAATGGATATTTCACTTCATTTAAAGCGGGATGATTTTCTAAGGCAATCGCTAATTTTGCGGCATTTTCAGAATGTTTTTCCATACGTAAGTGCAACGTTTCCAAACTTTTAGACAAAATCCACGCATTAAATGGCGACATCGAAGGACCAGTATGACGAGCAAAAAAACGGATTTCTTTAATTAAATCAGCTCGTCCACATATCACGCCCCCAAGCACTCGTCCTTGTCCGTCGATATATTTTGTGGCAGAATGAATAACCAAGTCCGCACCCCAATCGGCAGGCGTTTGAATTACGGGCGTAGCAAAGCAATTATCAATCGCCAAAATCAAATTATACTTCGTTTTTAATTGGCAAATTGCTTCAATATCAATGATTTCCAAACCTGGATTTGAAGGACTTTCACAGAATAAAAATTTGGTATTAGGTTGAATTGCGGCTTCCCACTGGTTCAAATCAATGCCATCTACGAAAGTACAAGTGATACCCCATTTTGGAAGAATCTTAGTCAAAATTTGAATACACGAACCAAAAAGGGCTTTTGAAGCCACCACATGATCACCCGATTGAAGTAAACCGCCCATTGCCGCAAAATTGGCTGCCATGCCGGTTGCAAAGGCAATTCCGTCTTCGGTATTTTCGAGCATACACATTTTGTCCACGAATTCGTCCACGTTTGGATTCATGTAGCGTGAATAAATATTGCCCGCTTCTTCCTCGGCAAATATGGCACGTCCTTGTTCGGCATTCTCGAAGGTAAAACTTGATGTAAGATATAACGGTACAGAATGTTCACGATTATGCGACTGTTCCGCTTGAATTCTGATGGCTTTGGTTTGTTTTTTCACTTTATAATTTGATTTATGATTCGTTTGAAACGATTTACATGAAATTTTAACATATCGCCCCACCGAGGCTTTTCACTACATTATTTGAAAATATTTTCTACCAGCAAATTGCGTCTCTGAGGCTAATTTACACAGAACTGTTAAATTATGTAAATAGTTAATTACCTAATTCCCAATCCCTAATTACCCAATCCCTAATCCCCAAAACTATCGTTGATAATATTTTTTCAAAACGTAACGTATTGAGGAATAAGAGTTTATCAATGCTGCTTTCACTTTTTCCTTACCCATCCATTCTAATTTTTCGATATTTTCTTCAATTTGTGGTTTCATTTTTGAATCATCAATTAAACTCATGGCATACCATTTTGTTTGTTTCAATATCGCTTCGTTTTTGTAGGTATAAGTATGGAAAGTCGTACAAATTTTCTTTCCCAATTTTGCTTTAACACCACATTCTTCTTCTACTTCTCTGATGGCAGCAACTTTTGAGGATTCGCCTTTATCAAGTTTTCCTTTGGGCAAATCCCACGTTTTTAAACGGTACATCATTAATATTTGTCCAAATTCATTAGCAACAATTCCACCTGCTGCTTTAACCACTGAATATTGAGATTTTATTAATTTTTCGGTTGCCTCTCTATCATTGGTAATTAAGGTAATTGACTGTAAATGAGATAATTGTGCTAATTTTATAATGGTAAATAATCTCGTAATTGTGGGAGGCAAGACATTAATTATCATCACGTGTCCTTCTAAATTTTGTGGTTTAATTGATTCTAACTGTGCATCAATCAAATGGTCAAATTCAGTTGTAGATAAGGTTTGAGCCTTTTTATGACCAATAATTTTAATTATAAATTCGTTGATAAAAATAATCATTATTTTGTTTTTGTTCCTCTAATAAAGAACAAAATTAAACTTTTGTAATGAAACATTAATCATCCTTTCTATTTTTGCAGAAGATTTAATTAAACCACCCAATGGAACAACGTACCCTTGCAGAAAATGTGGCTTCAATGTTATTGGAAGTCAAAGCCGTCAGACTTAATCCCGACCGTCCTTTTAAATGGGCATCAGGTTGGAATTCACCGATTTATTGTGATAATCGTATTACGCTTTCTTATCCAAAAGTAAGAACTGCCATCAAAAATGGTCTGGCATCAGCCGTACAAGCCTATTGGAACGACGTTGAAATCATTGCGGGCGTTGCAACTGCGGGCATTGCACAAGGAGCATTGGTGGCAGACTGGTTAGAATTGCCTTTTTGTTATGTTCGCCCTGAACCTAAAAAACATGGAATGGGCAATCAAATTGAAGGATACATCAAACCTGGTCAAAAAGTAGTTTTAGTGGAAGATTTAGTCTCAACGGGTGGAAGTTCCTTGAAAGCGGTTGATGCTTTGCGTGAGGCAGGAGCAAATGTCTTAGGAATGGTATCAATTTTTACTTACGGATTTGATATTTCAAGACAAAATTTTGCTGAAAAAGATTTGAAATTTTATTCATTATCTGATTATGATACGTTGATTGAAGAAGCCGTAAAACAACAATATATATCTGAAAGTCAACTAATTACACTTCATGAATGGCGGAATAATCCTGCGGAATGGGGCGTTTAATTCAATTGTTGAGGTTTGAATTGTTGATTTGTTGATATTCTGAAAAAAATTAGACTTGTGTATTTCAAACATACAGGTCTTTTTTTATTTCCGAAATAAATTCCGTTATTTACTTTTCAAATCATAAAAATAATTTACCATGAAAAAAACATTTCTCTTATTATTCCTGACCATTTTAACTTTTAATCTTTTTGCTCAAACGATGGGTAAAATTTCGGAAGGGAAAATGATTAAAAGTAGTATTTTGAATAAAGATGTTCGTTACACCATTTATTTACCAGCGGGTTACGAAACCTCCGAGCGTAATTATCCAGTCGTTTATTTACTGCACGGATATACTGATGATGATACGGGGTGGTTGCAATTCGGCGAAATAAATCGTCTTGCCGATAAAGCCATTGCTGATGGAACAATTCCTCCGATGATTATTGTAATGCCTGACGGTGGCGTAAGTTTCTATATGAATTCATTCGATGGAAAAGAAAAATATGAGGATTTTTTCGTAAAAGAATTCATGCCAAATATCGAAAAAACCTACAAAATTAAGGCTAAAAAGCAATTCAGAGGCATTGCAGGACTTTCGATGGGTGGTTTTGGATCATTAAATATGGCGTTGAAATATCCAGAAATGTTTTCAGCCGTTGCTCCTTTGAGTGCTGCCGTTTGGGATGATAATTCAATTGAAAATACGCCAACAGAGAACTGGGACAGAACATTAGGACAACTTTTTGGGAAAGATTTAAAAGGAAAAGACCGACTCACAAAGTCGTGGTACGAGAATTCAGCCTTGAAAATGGTAGAAACAAAATCTGCCGAAGACTTAAAAAAGGTGAGGTATTGGATTGATTGTGGAGACGATGATTTCTTAACCAAAGGAAACTGTTTACTGCATATTGCCTTAACCGAAAAGAAAGTTCCGCACGAGTTTCGGATGCGTGAAGGTGCTCATAATTGGGATTATTGGCGTTCAGGAATTATTCCTGCTTTGGAATTTATTGGGAAAAGTTTTCATCAGTAAGTTATCAAAAATGCCAACATGGAATTATTAGCTCCATATTGGCATTTTTATTTTGTAGTTACCATTGACTGATAACTAAATTCAGAACCCAATAACCAGATTCCCTCCCATCGTATATCCGTTATACGTTGGCATGAAAGCAACTTTATTATTTCTCCCTTTTCCACCCAATTTCTCTTTCAGCCAAGGATAAACAAGATAAGCAATTTCGCCTGAAATAATGCCTATTCCAGCCCCAGCAAGCACATCAGAAGCCCAATGACGATTATTTGTCATTCTCAAAACACCCGTAGCCGTTGCAACAGTATAACCTCCAATAGCAATCAGAATGCTTTTATCTGAATATTCTTTCGCTAAAATTGTTGCCCCAAAGAAAGCATTTGCCGTATGTCCAGAAGGAAAAGAATTTGCTGCTGAACCGTCAGGACGGACTTCTTTGGTCGAATATTTTAAAGTCTGCACTGTTCCCAACATAATAATTCCTCCCGTGAGCATTAGACCAACTTTATCTTTAAAATTGTGCTTACTTTTTACTCCTATCCAATCAAAGCCGAAAACAGCAGCATGAGGTGCTAATTGCAAAAAATCATCGGCTTTTGTGCTGAAATCTTTGTAGTTTTCATTATACCAAGTGATTTGCTTATTCTTAAAATCTTGATTATTAACCGCAATTCCTCCACCAATCAAAATGGCAGGGATAATATAATGCGTAATTGGAGATTTGTGAAAAGTGGAATCATGGTCGTGATTTTGACCGAAGATTGGCAATAAAATTCTAAAACTTAGTACGATTGTAAGGATTAATTTTTTCAAAATTATTGGGGTTTAAACTTCAAAACCCTTCTCTACGTAATCAGAAGGAGCTTTTCCGTATTGTTTTTTAAAGATTCTACTGAAATATGATGGGTCATTGAAACCTACTTTATAGGCAATCTCAGAGACATTGAAGTTCTCACTTTCAAGTAATTGCACTGCCTTTTTCAAACGAATATTTTTGATAAATTCATTGCCCGAAAGATTTGTTAGACTTTTCAATTTACGATACATCTGCATATTACTCATTTTTAATTCAGCTTCCAAAAACGTAATGTCAAGATTTATATTACCCATATTATCCTCCACAATTTTAATGGCTCGTTCTAAAAAGTGTTCATCAGATGAATTGAGCGTGATTTCTCTGGCTTTTATCTTGGGAGAGTTCCTAAATAACTCACGAAGCCGTTTTCTATTCTCCAAAATATTTTTAACCCTAACTTCCAATAAACTGGCATTAAAAGGCTTGGTAATGTAATCATCTGCCCCTGTTTCTAAGCCCATCAATTTACTTTCATTACTACTTTTTGAGGTTAAAATAATTACTGAAATATGGCTCGTGTGGGCATTCGTTTTAATATTTTCACACAATTCAACTCCCGTCATTTGTGGCATCATCCAGTCGGAAATAATTATATCTGGTAAATTTTCCTGAGCAATTCTCAAAGCATGTCTACCATTTTCAGCTTCCAAAATATGAAAATCTTGGATAAAAATATCTTTGATGTAGGCTCTTAAATCTTCATTATCCTCCGCAATCAAGATTAAAGGTTTTTCTTTATTTTTTATGTTAAATTCTTGATTATCAGGCACTTGAACGGAATTTTTTATTTGATTATTTTGATTTTCGTGATAACTATCGCCTTCTCGAATCCATTGACTCTCAAAAGCATTTTTAGTAATTGGTAAATAAACCGAAAAGATTGTCCCCTCTCCAATTTTACTACTCACTAAAATTTCGCCACGGTGTGATTCCGCTAATTCTTTGCATAAAGATAAACCAACACCCGTTCCCACAATTTGCGGTTGATTATTATCGTGAACTTGATAAAAACGATTGAAAATATTGGGTAAATTATCCTGAGCAATTCCGATACCATTATCGGAAATTTTAATAATAACCTGTTGATTATCAGATGGTTTCAGCATAATTGAAACATTGATTTCTCCCCCATTTTTTGAAAATTTAAAGGCATTTGAAAGCAAATTGGTTAGAATTTTTTCAACAATATCACTGTCAAAATATGACATCAATTGTATTTCCGTAGTAATAAATTTCAAGGATATATTCTTTTGCTCCGCCAAATCTTGAAACGAATTTGTAATTTTCTCCGTGAATTCAATGATGTCACTTTTGGTAATTTCAGGAAAAAGTCGTCCTGCCTCTAATTTTGATAAATCTAATAATTGATTTATCAGTTTTTGCAGTTGTTTGGCATTACGATAAATAGATTCAGCTCGTTTACGTTGAAGGCTTGGTAAATCTTTATTTTCCGACAAATATTTCTCTAATGGACTGATTATTAACGTTAAAGGTGTTCTGAACTCATGAGAAATATTCGTAAAAAAATTAGTTTTAAGTCGGTCTAAAGCTTGAATCTGAGCATTTTCTTTTTCTTGAATTTTTATATCCAATTTGAATCTTTCACGTACTTGAATAATCTTTCTGAAAGCATAAATACTGCCAATAATCAAGCCCCCATAAACCCAAAAAGCCCACCAAGATTTATACCATGGGGGTAGAACAATAATTTTCATGGCGGCTTGTTCAGGATTCCAGACACCATCACCATTACTGGCTTTCACATTAAAAGTGTATTCTCCTGCATTCAAGTTTGTGTAACTCGCAATTCTTTGCGTTCCCACGTACTGCCATTCCGTATCAAACCCTTCCAAAAAGTAAGCATATTGGTTGTTTTTAAGCGATTCAAAGTCAAGGGCAGTGAATTCTAAGGAAAACACATTTTGATTTGATTCAAAAATTAGCTCATCAGTTGCTAAAATATTTTTTCGTAATGGAGAATCTTTTTGCCCAATCGTTACGGGTTTATTGAAAAGCCGCAAACCCGTAATATACACGGGTGGAACTTTATTATTTTCCCTCAAACTATCGGGATGAAAAACGTTCATACCCCCCGCTCCTCCAAAAAACATTTCGCCTGATTTGTTTTGAGCATAGGCATTTATCAAAAATTCAGACCCTTGCAAACCATCCGCTTGCGTGTAATTTTTGAAAGAATTACTTCTGATTAAAAATTCTGAAAGTCCTTCATTTGTTGCCAACCAAAGGTTTTGATGTTTATCCTCTAAAATGCCTTTAATCGTATTATTGGGTAGTCCATCAACGGTTGTCCACGTTTTGAAAGTGTTGGTTTTAGGCTGATATAAGCACAGTCCACCTCCATTTGTGGCAACCCAGATTCGTTTTTGGGTATCTTCAAAAACTTGAAAAATATGGTTTCCTTTAATACTTCCTTGCTTTTCAGATTGCTCAAAATGGATAATTTGGTGCGTTTTGGGGTCATATTTAAACGTTCCGTTATTGTAAGAACCAATCCATAAGACGCCACGACTATCTTCTAAAATCGAATTAACGTGAATTTCTGCTAAAATTCCTTTTTTATTTAAGTCCGTAATTGGCGTAAAAATACCCGTTAATTTATCGAACGACAAAAGCCCTGATTCTTGCGTACCAATCCATAATTTATTTGGTATTTTCGATGATTCCACACTGGTAAAGTATGAATTCGATTGACCATTATTGAAGTGATAATTTTGAAAATTAGCACTTCCTTTTTTCAAAATTCTCATGCCAGTTCCCCACGTCAGCACAATCAAATCGCCATCATTATCAATATGTAAGAAATTAATATCGTTATTATTTAGAACCGTAGAAGTTGATGGATTTATGATAAAATGTTTATAAATATTGGCTTTTCTATCCAAAAACGTTAACCCACTATTACTCCCAATCCAAACCTTATTATTGTCCTCACAGGCAATGGACGTAATTTTATCCCTTAATAAACTCTGTTCAGTATTCGTTTTATGACGATAAATCGAAAATTTATTTTTTTTCCTAAAATGAACATTTAGTCCCGCTTCCCAAGTACCAATCCAAACATTATCATCTCTATCAACCATTAAACCTTGAATTGCGTGCGAACTTAAGCCCGTATCTGAATCTGGATTAGACTGCAAGTGGATTGGATTTTTAAAATCATTATTTTTAATCAAAATCACGCCACTATCCGTGCCAATCCAAAGCGTTCCTTCTTGGTCATACGCCAAAGACATAACGAGATTATCACGGTCTGTTTGGGCATTATTATAAAGAATTTGGCTTATTTTTCGGGTAATCAAATCAATTTTATACAAACCGTTTCCCCGTGTACCAACCAATATATTTCCTTTTGGATCTTCAGAAAAACAGGTTATCTGATTTCTTTTGGGCATTAAATTATTTTCAATTTTAAAAGACTTTGCCTGACCATCTTTGGAAATTTGCGTAAAAATCCCATATGGTCCTCCCAACAAAAAATTGCCTTTTTTATCTTGATAAATTTGCGATATATTATTGGTGGAGATAGGATTTGTTTCAACAACTTTCCACTTTATAGCACCCGATTTTCCATCAATTTGCAGAAGCCCTGCAGCGTAAGTAGTTGCATATATTTGATTTTCTTTTGTTACAATTATGGAAGAAATGTTCAGTTTAGAAATATCATTTCTATTATCAGTTTGCTTGAAATGAACAAATTTCCCCGTTTCTCTTTCCATTTTATTAATTCCTCCATCCGCAGTTCCTACCCAAAGATTCTCATTATTATCTTCCGATATAGACGTTATACTACTGCTACTAATTGAATTTGGATCATTAAAAATATGACGATATACCGTAAAATTATAGCCGTCATATTTGTTCAAACCATCACGAGTGGCAAACCAAATAAAGCCTTTTTTGTCTTGAAAAATTTTGATAACGGTGCTTTGTGATAAACCCTGTTGGTTTCCGATGCGTTCAAAGCGAAGTTGGGCGACTGTGTTGAAACAACAAACGCACAAAAATGAAAGAATAAATATGGTATTTTTAAGTGGCATTTTCAACCGCAATTTATGAATATTCTGGTTGATAAAAAAGGAAATTCAATTTGGTGAATGATATAAAAGAAAACTCAACAGTCGTTCAAAAGTTAATAATTCTTGGTGGGTTGCCCCTATGCTAATGAGTTTTTCACGGTGCTTATCCGTCAAATCCAGAAAGTTTTCATCATTAATTAATTTAGCATTAATGATTCCCTTAAAACTGCGATGAACTTGATTATAAACGTATTTACAATGTTTTTTGGGGAATTTATTAAATATCTCGTTCAAGGCTAAAAGATTATCTGAGGCTTTCAAAAATGGAAATCCATCAAGAATTAAAAAATCTTTGACAATATCACTCACGTCCTCAATATCAGGTTCAGTCATAATTTTATACCTAAAATATTTGGCATCGTTGTACTTACCAATTGAAACGACAATCGTATTTGATTCATTCCAAAAATCACGGGTATTTCCTAAAAACTGTTGAGCAATTTGTTCAATTTGGTTATTACGAATTCCAAAATTTACTTCCAACCAAATTTCATCATCGTAAGATGTGGCAGTAAAAATAACGTTTTGAAATCCTCGTGGCGTAACTTTACGAAACTGTTTTTTATCCGCCATCAAGGCAAAGCCATTCTGTTCAAAAAACAAGCGTAATTTGCTGTAAAGGGTTGTTTCAAAGGGTTTGACGAGCATAATTTCAATAGATTATTTATATTATTGGCTTTGAAGAATAAACGAATTGAGGTTAAATTTGTTTTAAAAACGGATGGGTTATACGTTTTAATGATAATTCTTGAAATACAATCGAGCGACGGTGGCTTCGAACTACAAATGCAAAAAATTTTAATCATTTCAGATACGCATAGTTTCCTTGACGACCGTTTGATGGAACACGTTGATTGGTGCGACCAAATTTGGCATGGTGGGGATTGGGGAAATGTGTCGTTATCGGATACGTTGGAGGCAATAAAGCCAATTGAGGGTGTTTACGGAAACATTGACGATATGACTGTCAGACTAATTTACCCAAAAATTCATCATTTCCCATGCGAAGACCTCATCGTGGGCATGACGCACATCGCAGGAACACCCTCAAAATATAAACCCGATGCGTTGGAATGTTTTAAGATCCAAAAACCCGATATTTTCATTTGTGGACATTCCCATATTTTACAAGTAAAACGTGATTTGTATCGAAATAAAATGCTTTACATCAATCCTGGGGCGGCAGGAACGCACGGTTTTCATACCATTCAAACGGCGGTGAGGTTGAAGATTGATGGTAAACGGGTCTTTGATGTGGAGGTTGTGGAGATGGAGCGAAAAAGTCAGGGATAAAAAAAGGAAGCAATAAATTACCTCCCTAATATATCGGTCGTTCTTCTAAAACTTGTATTAAATATCATTCACATTTCCTTCTGGTGTAAGTAATTGCCAAAATTTTCCATCCTTTTTCAGTTTTGTAGAATTGAAAGGCATCAAAGCCACAGTGACTAATTTTTCCATTTCTGTAAAACTCATATTTTGTCCAAGCCGTTGCCAATTGATCATCAATTCTTATTTCAGAATTCAACTCTCTTTCCTCAATTTGTACCGTTTCGGGCAGACTGCCAATTGATTTCACAAAACCATCAATTGTATTGTCTGTGATGATTTCTATCAAACCAGTTTTACGATTTTCACCGATTGATTGCATACGGGCAGTGGGATGAAAACAGGCTCTAATCATCGTAGAGTCATGTTTTTGCATACCATCAAAGAGTTGAATAACAACGGCTTTGACCGCTTTCTCATCTTCGGATTGAGCAAAAGTAGTTTCAAAAGTTCCTACAAAAATTATAAGAAATAATAGTTTTTTCATTTTATAAGTTTGTTAGCCACTAAGCCTCTAAGGTTTTCTATATTCGATAAAAAACACTTTGAGACTTAGTGCCTTAAGAGGAAACCAAATTAAAAATCAGCCGATTTTGGCGTTCTTGGGAAAGGAATTACGTCACGAATATTGGTCATACCCGTTACAAACATCACCAAACGTTCAAACCCGATTCCGAAACCTGAATGTGGAGCTGTACCAAATTGACGAGTTTCCAAATACCACCAAATCGTTTCTTCATGAATTCCAACGGCTTTTGAACGGGCCAATAGTTTTTCGTAATTATCTTCTCGCTGCGAACCACCAATAATTTCACCAATACCTGGAAAAAGTACGTCCATTGCTCTCACGGTTGTTCCATCTTCATCCAATTTCATGTAAAACGCCTTAATATCTTTTGGATAATTAGTCAAAATAACGGGCTTTTTGAAGTGTTTTTCAACCAAATAACGCTCATGTTCTGATTGCAAATCAATTCCCCATTCAACTGGATACTGAAATTTACCTTCTTTATGACGTTTTGATGATAATAGAATTTTGATAGCTTCGGTATAAGTCAATTTGACATATTCATTATCAACCACAAAATTCAATTTCTGAATCAAATCTAACTCCGAACGTTCTTCGGCCTTCTTCGTTTTTTCTTCTTCCTTTAATCTGTTTTCCAAGAAAGCTAAATCATCCGCACAATTCTCGATGGCATAACGGATTACGTATTTCGTAAAATCCTCCGCCAAAGCCATATTATCTTCCAATTCATAAAAAGCAACTTCTGGTTCAATCATCCAAAACTCCGCTAAATGGCGAGTCGTGTTTGAATTCTCCGCCCGAAAAGTTGGTCCAAAAGTATATATTTTTGATAAAGCCATGGCTCCTAATTCCCCTTCTAATTGCCCCGAAACGGTCAAATTTGTCTCTTTTCCGAAGAAATCTTCCTTATAATTAATCGTTCCGTTGTCGTTTAAAGGAGGATTCTTTGGGTCGAGGGTTGAAACTCTAAACATCTCCCCCGCCCCTTCCGCATCCGACCCCGTGATGATGGGCGTGTGAAGATTAAAGAATCCATTTTCATTAAAATATTTATGAATCGCAAACGCCAAAGCATGACGAATTCTAAGAATTGCTGAAAAAGTATTCGTCCGAGGGCGAAGATGGGCAATCTCACGCAAAAATTCCAAACTGTGTTTTTTGGGTTGTAAAGGATATTTATCGGGGTCGGCAGTTCCATAAACCTGAACGCTAATCACCTGTAATTCCACACGTTGCCCTGAACCTTTCGACTCGTTCAAAACGCCAGAAACTGCAATACAAGAGCCTGTGGTAATTAATTTCAACGTTTCTTCATCAATAACGCCAGGTTCGGCAACGGCTTGAATATTATGAATTATTGAACCGTCGTTGATATTTATAAAAATCACGTTAGGTTGAACCCGCTTGGTTCTGACCCAACCTTTTACTGTTATTTCGCTACCAACGGCAGCCTCCGCTAAAATTTGTTTAATTTGCATTTATATTTATTCTAATGAGTGAATGAGTGATTTATAGAATGGTTGAATATATTTCGAAACATTCATTTGTTTGTCAAAATTACTACGATTTCTTTCAATTACCGAATTATAGTGAATTACGATTAATCCGATATTTTAATTTTTCATCCTTTTAATCAAAAAACTCATTATGAAAATTTAATAAAAAAACCTCATGCGTTGCCCTTGTAACTGCCGTGTATAACCAGCGAATAAAGTCTTCATTAATCAATTCATCCGTCAAATATCCTTGTTCAATAAACACTGCGGGCCACTGTCCACCTTGCGATTTATGGCAAGTTAAAGCATAGGCAAATTTTACTTGAAGGGCATTCAAATAGGGGTCTTTTCTGATTTCTTCGTTGCGTTCTTTTTTATTGATAATATGGGCATAATCTGCCGTAACGGACTCGTATAAGGCTTTATTATCCTCTTTTGACATCGCAGGCGTATTCGTATAAAGCGTATCCATCATAACCTTTGCTTCAATGTGCGGATGGTCTTCATAATCCAATAAACGCAAGGTCAAAGTGGCAAATCTAAACCCGTGCATTTCCTCAATTCTTCTGATTTTCATTACCTCCACAAAGTCACCATTTGCTAAAAAACCTGCGGGAGAATCCTCCTCCAACCAATGATAATTATTGCGAACAATCATCAATAAATCACTCGAAGCCAATTCATCTTCTTGTCCAAAAATCCGTTGACGAATATAACGATTATATTGAACGGCGGTTTTGTTGGAACGGGTTAATATGATGGTATTTTCACGGTCAAATTTTCGGTAAGCATAATTCAATCCATCTTCCAATTTTTCCCCCGTCATTTTAAAAAAATCTTTAAAACCTTTAGTCGTAAAACTGATTTTAGGCTTCTCATCTTTTAATAAATCACGAAGTTTTGTAGCGTTGAAAAGTATGCCAGAATCAGCATCTTGTCGCATAACATCGGTTAATTCTTGTTCCAAAACACCGATATGAAATTGCCCTTCCATGTACTTTCTTTCGAGAGCAGGCGAATTTAATTTGCCCACAGGAGGTAATTGAGCCACATCTCCTACAAAAATTACTTTGTTTCTATTGTAATCAGTTTCGGGGTTCGTAAAAATATATTCCATCAAATCTGTCAATAAACCAGCCGAACCAAACTCTGCATCATCCGAAATCATGGATGCTTCGTCAATGATAAAAACCGTGTCGGTTGCGTAATTATTTTGCCGTTGAAATTCCAAATTTCCCGTAAAAGCATTCGCTACTTGGCGGTAAATTTTTTTATGTATTGTTAAGGCTTTTTTCTTGGAATAATTGCTCATCACCTTCGCCGCCCGTCCTGTGGGAGCAAGTAAGACTGATTTTAATCCAAATTTTGGCAATACTTTAATGATAGAACTAATTACAGTAGTTTTTCCCGTACCTGCATAGCCTTTTAGCAAAAAACAAAGCGGCCCAAAATCATCTTTGTTGGTCATAAAATCATCCATTTTTTTGAATAATTCTACTTGTCCATTGGTTGGTTCAAAGGGGAATTTTTGACGAAGGAGGAAGGAAGGAGTTGGGTTTTCGGTTGGCATTTATTGGAAGATGAAACGGTATTTTAATTTATTTTTAGGATAATGAGGTTTGTCAATATATCCATCATAATATTGTCTTCTACTTTCTTGCATTGCCTTATGATTGAAGTCAAGAATTCGACAGGTTGCTTCTGCTCTTTTTAGTTTATCATCCGACAAATTTGGTAAAATCTTAATTTTATGTTCCGTAGAATCATAGAAATAATAAGCACTGAATTCGTAAGCTGATTCATCAGGTCGAAGCAATAAATTATCAAACTTATCTTCTTTTACCTTTTGACAATGAGCACAGGCAACGTATAAGTTTTCCCAATTACAGACTTCGAGAGGAAATTTAGACTTTGGTTTAAAATGGTCTATCGTTTCATCAGCACTCATTAATGGAAAACCATCACAATAGGAACAATGAGCGTCTGTTTGTTCAATCAGAGCTGGAAATATCAAATGGTTTAATTTCTCCTTATTGATTTGAGGGTAATTGTAATAAGTTCGATTTGCTTGTTTTGCATATCGCTCCCCATAAATTATCCATCGTGATTTTGTGTCATTTTTAGAAAAAGGTTCTAATAGTACGCTTGGACAAGGTTTTCTTGAAAATTCTCTAATGGGTAAAACTATACTATTTTTTTTTGAGTGATTCTTTTAAGTTGATTAATTTCCATGCCCATCATTTGCTCTAATTCTGGACTTTGAGAAGCTAAATGTTTTACAAGTTGATTAAATTCAACAGAGTTGTACTCATGTCCCATCATAACTTGCTGTCTAAATTCTCTAAATTTTTCTAAATCTTTCTCTACCTCCACACCATATTGTTGACTGATTCCAAAAGTTTCATCTAAAATTCTACGAACACTTTTACCATCTTCCGATAAAACAGGGTCTCCATCCAACACCGCAAATGCCCCATCCTTCTTCAATTTGTGAATCCAAGCCCCATCAACCGAACCGACCACAAATGGCGAATGCGTAGAAATAAAAATCTGAGCATTTTTAAAGAGTTTCTGAACGACAGGCAAAATTTTTCGCTGCCAAGCGGGATGAAGATGCACTTCAATTTCATCAAGGAAGAGGATTATATTTTGTTCGAATATACTATTTTCAAAATCTCCCCAATTTATGTAATCAAGTCTCATAATTAAATCTCCTAACCAACTAATAATTGATTTAATGCCATCTGGTAAGGTGTCAATATCAATTAATATAGTATTCAATTTAATAGCTACGTGAACATTTGGTTTTGAGTGTAATACAAACTGAATTTTTGTTCCTATAATATCTGAAATAACTTCCTCAATTTTATTAATAGTTTTATCATATTTAGATTCTCCTAACTTACCACCGTTTGAAAAGTCAATTAATGCTTTTGTCTTATTTGATTGTATCCATGCTAAAAAACTCTTTGAATCTTTTATAGTAGAAAAATCAACCGCATTTAAGAAAGGATTTATTTGTTCATCTTCATTCGTGTTAATAAACTCTGATTTAGTAGAACGATTTCCCGAATATGCAAAAAAAGCGGAGCCAATTAATTCATCATTTTCTCCTTGATATATTTGTAATCTCTTTGATACAATTTTATCAACTATCTCCTGGCTATCTGAATCAATTGTTCTTTTAAAACTTGTAGATTTGCGATACTGCTTAAAATTAATGAGATAATTACTTTCATTGGTTCTTAACGAAAAACCAACACTCATAAATCGATGATGTCTTTTATAAATATTTTTATCATTACTTTTATCCGCAATACTCGCTAAAAGCATTAAAACAGTCGTTTTCCCCGTCCCATTCTCCCCCGTCAAGATATGAATCTCAGCCTTTTCTGGATCTTTCTTTTTGGGAAAGTCCATCTTTATGTACTCAAAAGCTCCTATTTTATTAATTTCCAAACTTTCTATCCGAAAATTTTCCATTTTATTGTTTGCTTTTTTTACCAAAAATAATCAAAAATATTTATGGGACGAGTTTTCAACTTATCAATATTATCGAATAATTGTGGAAACAGGTTGGAAATCTGTTGTACTCAACTCCCGAAAGGCATTTATCAAACAAACGCCTTGAAATTTCCCCAAATCTTCAATCCTAATTTCACATTCTACAATTTCCTGACTATCAAGCAATTGTTGTCGTTGCGTTCCTTTCAAAAGTGGCGTTGTGGGCGTAAACCAATTTCTACCATCCCAAAAAGCTAAATTAGCGATTGTGCAATCGGTGATAAAACCATTTTTAACCATTATTACTTCATCAAAATCTTTATTTTCATTCAATAAATTAGACATAAAACTACGGTCGGCATATTTGTAGGAATAATCCCAATTGCCAATATCTACCAATTTTAATTTTTTGATTTCTTTGTGAATATATGGCGTGAAAGTTACTTCTTGTATTTCTTTCTCATAAATCAGACGACAACGAAAAATACCTTCCAAGCAATTTTCGGGAATTTTTATTAAATTCTCTAAGAATAAAAGCTCATCAATACATAAAAATTTCTTTCTCGAAATATTGAATCTTTTGTTATGGTATTCAATATTTTGAAATCGTCCGTTTCTAATTTGTATGGTTTCTAATAATTGCATGAATTTCTGATAAACCACAAAAAAGCCCTTCCATTTTTATTGGAAGGGCTTTGGTAGAGAGCTAGGGATTCGAACCCCAGGACCTGTAACAGTCAACAGTTTTCAAGACTGCCGCAATCGACCACTCTGCCAGCTCTCTTTGTTTGATAATACAAAATTAGGGCTTTCTTTCTTTCCATACAAATCTGAAAGGAAAATATTTTTTCTCGAACTGGTAATTTTGCTTGCCAAAGGCTGATTATCAGATAGATGAATTTGCAAAAACTTTTTCACCTATTATTTCGTATATAGTAATAGGAAGAAGTTTTTTTTAAAGATTCCTTCAATTTCAAGAAAATTTTAAATCATAAGACAATCGACATCAGCATGAAAATTTTAGGAGCAATTTTATTTATGGGTATCATCCTCATGGCTTGCAGTAGTTATACGCAACAAGATAAACCCAAGAAGTTTGAAGTAACGAAAACGAATATGGAGTGGAAAAAGCAATTAACCCCCGAACAATACACCGTCACCCGGAAAAAAGGAACGGAAAGGGCTTATTCAGGAGACACTTGGGATAATCACGAAAAAGGTAAATATAATTGCGTTTGTTGTAAGCAAGAATTATTTACTTCAGAGACAAAATTTGAATCTGGAACGGGTTGGCCCTCATTTTATGCCCCTGTGAAAAACGAAAATGTGTTTGTAGCATCCGATAACACACTCGGAATGTCTCGGGATGAAGTGATGTGCAATCGTTGTGGAGCACATTTAGGACACGTTTTTGATGATGGTCCCAAACCAACGGGCAAACGTTTTTGCATGAATTCGGCTTCTTTGAGTTTTGTAAAAAAATAAGTTGTGTCGTTAAAAAAGTTGAAGAGTTATAAAGTTGAAAAGTTGAAGCAAGGAGGAGAGATTTATAACGCTCTAACTTTGTAACGCTCTACCTTCATAACTCTTTAACTTTTTTACTCCTACAACTTCCAAACTTTTATCGTAAATTGTCCGTTATTTTAGATACCCAAATAAGTTAAATATGGACAAAATAAAGCAACTCATTCAAAATCTTTGGATTAACTTCAATACTAACCTTTCAAATGCCTTGCATTGGATATGGTACCAATTGGATATTTTATTAGTAAAAATCTTTGGAGAAGAGAAAGTAGCCGTTTTTTATAAAAAACTTGATATTGCAAAAGATTCTTACTGGGATGCGAAGGGCAAAGTTAAAAAAGCCGTTGTGCAACGAATTGACAAAGATTCTTTTTATTACAACCGAATCAAAAAATACTGGAAAATCTTTGGTTGGACGGTTTTTGCGGGGTTTTTCTATATCTTCTGTATCCAAACAAACTTCCTGTACCTAACAGGTGAAATGCCTTCGGTTAGCGAATTGCAAAACCCTAAATTATCTCAATCTTCCGAAATTTACTCTGCCGATGGTGTTTTAATGGGAAAATATTTCTTGGAAAATCGTACGCCCGTAAAAAATTACGATGAACTTTCTCCTAATTTAGTCCATGCCTTAGTAGCCACCGAAGATTCCCGTTTTTATCAACATTCAGGCATTGATTTTAGGGCATTATTTGGCGTTGCTTTTGGGGTGATAACGGGTGCAAGCGAAAGGGGTGGTGGAAGTACAATTACCCAACAATTAGCTAAAAATTTATTTAAAACTCGCAAAAAAGAAGGCGTTGCCAAGAAAGGTTTATTTGCTTACGTTCCAGGACTTAAAACATTGGTAATTAAGACAAAAGAGTGGTTTACTGCCGTTAAATTAGAACGGTATTACACTAAAGAAGAAATCATTTTGTGGTACTTAAATACGGTTGATTTCGGTAGTAATTCTTACGGAATAAAAGTTGCGGCAAAGACTTATTTTAATACTTCGCCCGACAGTTTGAGTGTTCAAGAAGCAGCGGTTTTGGTGGGAATGCAAAAGGCAACAAATACTTACAATCCTCGAAGAAATTACGATAAATCATTAACTCGAAGAAATACGGTTATGTCGAGAATGGTGAAGTATAATTATCTTTCAAAAAATAAATATGAATCGCTAATAAAATTACCGATTGAATTGAAAGTTAATGAAGAAACACCTTACGATGGCACCAGTAATTATTTCAAAACTGCGGTTGCCAGAGCCTTAGAAAAATGGGCTGATTCAAGTGATGTTGATTTGGACTTGTATCGTGATGGTTTACGAATTAAAACAACCATTGATTCTCGTATGCAAATTTATGCTGAAAGCTCTGTGCAGGAAGGGATGAGAGCATTGCAGAAAAGTTTTGATAATCAATGGTCAGGCAAAAATCCTTGGGCGGATGAAAAAGGGAATGAAATTCCAGGATTTGTGGATACGGTCGCCAAGCGAACTGAATATTATAAGGTATTAGCCAAAAAATACCAAAATAATTCGGATTCAATTTGGCATTACATGAAAAATGTGAAACGTAAAATGTGGGTTTATTCACGAAATCGAGCAGGTGAAGAGCAAAAAACGATGAGTGCTTACGATTCAATTGTTTATTATAAAAGATTTTTGCAGTCAGGAATGATGTCAATGGATCCATTCACGGGACATATCAAAGCGTGGGTTGGTGGACTTGATTTTCAGTACTTTAAGTATGACCACGTCAGTCAAGGTCGCCGTCAGCCTGGTTCAACTTTCAAGCCTTTTGTTTACACCGCCGCCATTGATGGTCCCCGAGATATGTCGCCATGTTCACAAATAAAGGATGCTCCATTCGAGAAAGAGTATGAGGAAAATGGTGAGAAAAAAATGTGGCGACCACAAAATGCAGACGGAAGATTCAGTTATTCAACGATGTCTTTACGAAGAGCCATGGCACGTTCCATCAACTCTTGTGCTGCTCGATTGACCGATGAAGTTGGTCCAGATACGGTTGCTTGGTATGCCAAACAAATGGGAATAAAAAGCCCAATTGCAGCCGTTGCATCTATCGGATTGGGTTCAAATGATGTAACTTTATTGGAAATGGTGGGTGCGTATGGTTGTTTTTTGAATGAAGGCGTTTTCACAGAACCGATGTTAGTAGTCGAAATTTTGGATAGAAATGGTAGTGTTATCCACACTTTTGAACCGCAAAGAAGAACTGCCATTAAGAAAGAATCTGCCCAATTGATGCGGTATATGCTTGAAGGAGGTTTGGAAGAACAAGGTGGAACGTCGCAAAATTTATGGTCGTTCAAAGATTTATTTGATGGAAAAGACCGATATAAATCAAGATTTGCTGGTAAAACAGGAACAACTTCCAATCATTCAGATGGTTGGTATATGGGTTTAACCAGTAATTTAGTAACGGGAACATGGGTTGGAGGCGACGACCGTTCAATTCACTTCCGAAGTGGGCAATATGGTGAAGGAGCAAAATCTGCCTTGCCACTTTTTGGGAGATACATGACCAAAATTGTGAACGATCCAGATTTGGAAGCCTACCATCCAGTTCCCTTTGAAAAACTTGATGCAAAGCGAATGACGAAGGAATTTAACTGCACAGCAGTTTATGTTCCAAGAGCCGATACGCTTTATTATGACAGCACTTATGTTCGCCCAGATTCAATTGTTTTACCACCAATTCGTTCAAGTGAAACTAAACCTGATTCGACCATTAGATAATAAAATTTATGACAAAGGAACATATTTCCACATATTTTCAAGAACTGCAAAATAACATTTGCAAAGCCTTAGAAAAAGCCGATGGAACTGGAAAATTCCATGAGGATAATTGGCAACGTGACGGTGGTGGTGGCGGTCGAAGTAGAGTAATTCAAAACGGAAAAATTATTGAAAAAGGTGGCGTAATGTTCTCGGCAGTTTGGGGAGATTTGCACGAGAAAATGCTGGCTTCGATGGGGCTTACTGAAAAGGTTGATTTCTTTGCTACTGGCGTTTCAATTGTGTTACACCCTCAAAGTCCAAGAATGCCTATTATACACATGAACGTTCGATATTTTGAGATGTCGAATGGGAATTTCTGGTTTGGTGGAGGCATTGATTTAACGCCGCATTATATTGTTGAAGAGGATGCAGTTTGGTTTCACAATTACCTAAAAAATGCTTGTGATAAGCATGATGAAGCATATTATCCGACATTTAAAACATGGGCGGATGACTATTTTTTTAATATTCACCGCCATGAAACTCGTGGAATTGGTGGGATATTTTTTGATTATCAGAAAACGAATGAAACTCGAAATAAAGAACAATTATTTGATTTTGTGAAAGAAATTGGAGAATCTTTTGTTCCAATTTACACCCATTTTATGAAGAAAAACAAGAATTTACCTTATACTGAAAACGAAAAAACTTTTCAAATGCTTCGTCGAGGAAGATATGTGGAGTTCAATTTAGTGCATGACCGAGGAACAAAATTTGGACTTGAAACCAACGGTAGAACGGAGTCTATTTTAATGTCAATGCCGCCAGTGGCAAATTGGGTTTATGATTATCATGCAGAGGAAGGTTCGGAAGAGGAAAAAACTTTAAATTTATTGAAAAAAGGGATTGATTGGTTGTAGAGACTAAACCTTTCTAACTCTTGCCAAATATGAAAATAATCCAACGCCTGAAATCAATATTAATCCACAAATGGAAAGTTGAATTAAGTTAGGCTTAATGACAATCATTGCTCCAAAAAATTGTATAATTAATATCCAATAAAGTAAAGTAGCAATTCCTTTTCTTGGCATTTTACTAATTACAAAAGCACCCAATGGAGCGAAAACAGCCACGAAAGGCACGCAAGCTAACCAAATTTCAAAGGCTTCGGGTTGAAAATCTTTAGTTAGTTGAGTATGAATAAAAAGTCCTAAAATTGTTTCAATCGTCATGATTATTACGGATGAAGGGGTTGCAACTTTCTCACTTACTCGATAATAAATCGTCATTAAACAAAAAGTGAAAATATTAATACCCGTTCCAAATATTGACGAAATAATTCCGCCCACTAATCCAAAAATTATTAATCTTCCCTTATCTGAATTCTCGAAATTTTCTATTTTATTAAAAACCTCCCGTTGTGGACGACGATTTTGTAACCATAAAGCTATCCCAAAACTTAAATAAAGAGATACAAAAAACAATTTTGCTTGAACGGGTGAAACGTAAGGCACAACGTAGTAAGTCCCTAAGAATAAACCAACTACGCCGCCAATAGTAACGAAAATGATATAATTCCAATCAACTTTCAAACGCATTCCGATGATTAATAAACTGGCGGAAGTCATACCGATGCTCTGAATGGCAAAGGCAAAATTACGGGCAACGGCAGGTTCAATTTTGAGAATTAAGGTAAAGATGGGATAAGCAACGGCGGCACTTCCTTCGGGACTTGCTCCTGCGATAAAAGAGCCAAAAATCATCGTAATTACCGTAGCCCATTGGCGAGTGTAAATTTCAAAACTATCATGTTGCAACATGTAATAGAACCACCCAAACATCACAATTAATAGAAAAATTAAATATATCCAAGGAATTCTTGTTTGTGGATTATTATTGGATTGCATAAAGTTTTTGCGTTATTTTACTTTTCGGTAAGGGGCTATTACAAATTTAGGAATAAAACAGTTTATAAAATTAGGCAATGAAAAATTTTGACGAAGTATTACAAAAATTGGTTGATGAGCAGGATTTTTTGAAGGGAATTCAAGGGCGAATTGTGGATAATTACGACATTATGATTCAAAATCAGCGACAAAATGCGGATAATCATGAGATGGTAATTCAGAACCAATCAACCATTATTCGTAATCAAGAAATCATCGTAAACAATCAAATGAATATTGTTCGGAATCAAAAACAAATTGCCCAAAACCAAGTAACGCTTGATGTGATTCAACAAACGCAAACTTATTTATTGAACTTAGTTAAAAAACTTTCTGGAAATGAAGAAAATTTGGAAATTACCAAAAAATTTGTTGAGGATATCAGAAAGACAAGTGAAGAAAGTCGAAAAGGGCAAAGTTTAAATGAATCCTCGACTTTATGATTACCCCAATTTTTCCTCCAATAATCTAATCTGAATCTGCAAGGATTTAATTTCAGAAATTTTACTTTCCGTTAATTGCTTCACCAATTGCAATTGAATTTCTAAGCCTTGAACTTGTTGGTGCAACAATTTATTTTGAAATTCTAATTGTTTTGTAGGGTCACTGAAATCATTTTTATCATCGTTTCTTCTGTCTGAATTTCTCTTTAAAGCATTTGCTTTAATTTCTTCCAAAGACATTTCCGAAAAATCGAAATTTTGCAAATCGTCTAAATTAATTCCAAAATACTGACAAATTGCTTCACAAATATTCAATGATGGGAAGGTGTGATTGTTTTCGTAATCCGATAAAGCACTCTTGCTAACTCCCAATATTTTCCCTAAAATCTCTAAGGTTAATTTATTATTTTTTCTTAGAATTCTAAGATTGGCACTAAACTTATTTTCCATTAATCAGGAATTTTATTTATTTTTTCCAAAATGTTGGAAATTATAATTAAATTTATTTTCTTTGTGTTGCAATTTAAGGATTTTTCCTGATTTCTGGAAAATTGAATTAAATCATTACAATTTATACGATTATGATGAAAACATTTACAAAACTTAGCCTTATGGCTATGCTTACTTTTACTACCTTTTTCGCCAATGCTCAAATGATGAACGATGGCATTTTCATGGCAAAAGGTAACCTCTGCGGAGGCGTTACGTACATGAACGACTCTTGGAGTAAATACTGGGAGGGTTCATTTTATCGTGAAAACAAAAACCTTGGAACACTCACTACGCAATCAGTCGTTTTAATGGGAAATTATGGAATTTCAGACCGTTTCAATGTGATATTTTCGCTTCCATACATCACCACAAAAGCTTCAGCGGGTACTTCACAAGGGATGAGTGGCATTCAGGATTTGACAATGTCCGTTAAGTACCGTTTAATTCAGGCTCATAATCTTTCGGTAATTGGTTCAGTAGGTGGTTCAATTCCTACCAATAATTATGTGGCTGATTATCTTCCATTTGCCATTGGAACGCAATCAAAAACTGGTTTTGCCCGAGGGATATTGTATTATACTTTACCTGCAAATTTAGCTTTAACGGTTCATGGAACTTACACGGCTCGCTCAAACATTAAATCGGATAGAAAAATGTATTATGTTGACAAAGCCTATTTTACGGATGAAATGACAATGCCAGATGTAGTGAATTTTGGTGGAAAATTTGGTCATTATTCGTATCGTTGGCAATTTGAAGGTACTTATGACCAACAAATCACGCAGGGCAATATTGATATTCGTAGAAACGATATGCCAGGTCTTTGTAATAAATTTGATTACACGAGAGTAGGTTTCATAGCCGCTTACCGTGTGCCAATTTTGAAAGATTTACAGATTATGGTTACGGGCGGAAAAGTTCTTTCGGGTCGTAATGTGGGAGAATCAATAACATATTCAGTTGGAATTTCAAAATATATTGATTTCCGAAAGAATAAAACGGCAGGTATTCCAAGCGGTCCAATTTGTCGCCCAGGAGACTTGAATCACAACGCTGGGGGAATGGAAATGAAAAAGGAGGAACATAAATAATTTTAAGGATTAGGGGTTGGAGATTAAGGGTTAGAAATCTCAGAACAATAAAAATAAAATAAGACTATGAATTTATTTACTAAAAGTACAAAATTAACTTTTTTAGCAATTATGGTAATGGTTGGGATGTCTTCTTGCGAGAAATATCTTGACCGTGAAGGAACTGAATTAGACGCTTTAAATCCAACTAACATTGATGTCAATGCAGGAGTTTGGAAAACTTACACAGGCACAACCGCTGCTGATTATGCAATGGTCATCACAACGCCTGATGCGGTTACTTCTGATAAATACAAACAAGAAATTGCGGAGGTGAAAACTGAAGTTAGTAAAATTGATGATGCTCGTAGAAATGCAATTCGTTATTGGAGTGGCGGAGGCGTTTTGCGTTGGAATCAAATTATGCGTGAATTAGTAGCAAAGAATAATTTGCCCCCCGCAGAGAATGAAAAAGGGTTTTATCCAGTTCCAAATGCTGCCGACCCAAACAATTTGAATGGAACTGGCACTGCATTTCCGTTTTCAAATCCTCCTTATGCGGCTCGTGCGTATTCGTATGTGTCTGTGGCTCAGTACGATGCACTTGTAATGGCGATGGCTTTGAAAACAAAATATGCACGAAAATCTCCCAATGCAGTTGATGCAACGATTGTTCCTGTGATTTTGGCGACTCCAAAATTGAATTCATTTCCTTCTGAAGATGCGGTTATGGCGGCAGTTAGTTATGAGTTTTTAAAGCGATTATTCCCACAAACTACCGATACTTTATTCTTATACAAGAAAAAAGAAGAACAAAAGTGGTTTAAGCTATGGGCAGGTGTTTCAACTCGTTCAGATATTGAAGCGGGAGAAAAATTAGGGAAAGCAGTATTTGCAAAAGTCTTTGCCCGTTTCAGAACCGATGGAATGGTAAGTGCAGTAGGTGTCCAAACAAAATGGGATAGTTTAACAAAACGTTGCGAAGAAAGGGGGGAAATTGCTTGGAAATCAATGGAAAATGCTCCTCGTCCGCCCATGTTGGCAATGTACGGAAACGTGATGACTTGGAACATGGATAGAAAGAATTTGATTGATATTAGTACATCAATTCCTCCACTTTCAACCAACTCTGCGGAATTTAAAGCCCAAGTGGCGGAGGTGAAAAGTTACACTGATAATCCTACTCGTGAGCGTATCGCAATCGTGCATTATTGGGCGGATGGAGCGGGAACGCACACACCACCTGGACACTGGAATCAGATTGCCGAAAAGTATATTGTAGCGGCAAAACAATCAGAAGTGAGAATGGCACGTAATCTTGCACTTTT
Source organism: Arcicella sp. (assembly GCA_043756925.1). Taxonomy (GTDB): domain Bacteria; phylum Bacteroidota; class Bacteroidia; order Cytophagales; family Spirosomataceae; genus Arcicella. Next base: position 26,592 of record JAYVRF010000109.1, read on the forward strand.
AAATACTGCCATGATGGATGCTTCCGTAAGTTGTTGGTACACAAAGAGTTACTATTACGTTCCACGTCCTTCTCAGATGGATAATAATATCAAAACCTTAACAGGATTACCAAATTTTCCAGCATATACTTCGGGTCATTCAACGTTCTCGGCAGCGGCTTCAACGGTTTTAAGCTATTTATTTCCAGATGGAGCAAGTTCATTTCAAGCACAGGCAGACCAAGCCTCAATGTCAAGATTATACGGAGGAATTCACTACAAAATGGATTGTGATGGAGGTTTAAAAATCGGAAAAATGTTGGCAGAAAAAGCGATTTTGCGTGGGCAAAATGATGGAGTTCAATAGAGATAATTAAAAGAAATAAAGTGGTTAATGTTCCAAACTTCTGCTGATAATTTCGGCAGAAGTTTTTTTATTTAATTGAATATGCTCCCGATAATTTTACGGAAATTATTGGGAGTTTTTTTTACTCTTCAAAATAATCAAAACCTTCTTTTAAAATCTTCCAGAACCTCATAAACTTCTCATAATCGTTTGCATATCGCCCATCTTTCGTTTAGGTCCGAGATTACCCGAAGAAGCCGCAATTTTATAAGATTTCAGTAGTTGAAAACAGGCGAATCAGCATTTTTTGCCCAAATTTCCAAGAGTTCTTCTTTCTTAAAAACTCGAATAAATGTGCGTAGTTTATCTAATTGTAAGTTTTTAGATTTCAATAAAGTGACACTGCCCCCGATTTATCATCGTAGGCAGTTGTGACTCGCTCATATCGGCGTTGTTGAAATTTAAAGTTTTCAGTAATAGGAAGCATTAAAAATAATGAAAGAATGACCGATTTTGTCGTAGAGTTTTAAATTTAAAAACTAACCTCCTCCGCTTCCCAAACAATGTTTTTCTTCTTCCCAACCTGTAAAACAATTCTGGTTGGACTTGGTAACAACAATAATTTTGCTTTTGCATCAGGGTCGGCTTCTAATTCTACTAAAACTCCTGCATCTTTACCCACTTCAATTGCTCCATCGGGCGTTTCTTTGAATGATTTAGCTAAATAGGCAGTTG
>JAYVRF010000110.1:0-7344 GCA_043756925.1 Arcicella sp.
ATATTATATCATCCCATTTTTTCATAATTTATAACCAAAAATTGACAACTCATAATCCAAACTTCAGTATTTTATGCCTAATAAAAATCTTGGGCTTGAATTATTAAAAATTATCCTCCATATTTGTAAAAATCTATTCACCTTTCATGCGGGCTGTTAGCTCAGTTGGTTTAGAGCGCCGCCTTGACAGGGCGGAGGTCGTAGGTTCGAATCCTATACCGCCCACTTTTAAAACCTCTTCAAATTTAGTTTTGAGGAGGTTTTTTTCTTGACATTTCAGCTTGATAGTATCGAAACAAAAAATCATACATCACCAACTCATGTGTTCGTTGATTATCTCCAATTGTTCTATTTACGGTCATGTGGATGGTATCAGATAAATATTTTGTTAAATCATCCTCTGATTTTAAGTTTTTAATTTGCTGAATTGTGCTTTTGGTATTTTCAGTTTTATCATTAATGAATTCAAAAAGTGGAGCATAATCATGGGTTTCATTTAAAGAATTATCCAAAATTTGTTCAATTGATTTTCTGTTATCTCTGAATCTTTGATCTAATTGCATTTTTAAATCTTTATTGATTTTGAACTCGTTGGCAAAACTTATCTTTATTTTTTCCAATAAATTTTTCTTATCTGAAATTAAAAGTCCAAAATCTGATAAATAACTATCAATTAATTTCAAACACCACTGCCACCGAATAACTTCTCGTTCTTCTCCCCAAGTTTGATTAATCATCGCAATAATTGCTTTGCTATCTTCATAGAAAAGTGCCTCAGTTAATTCCATAACATCTGCCCCATATCTTTCAATTTCTCGTTGGTATGAATCCAATTGCATTTTCCAGATAATCCCCTCATTTTCAAAGGATTGTATTGAGTTTTTTAGTTGCAAAAGCACATGTCCAATGGCTGATAAATCAGTCAAATGTACTCTAAAACGTAAATGTTTTTCAGGATCTGCGTATCGAATAAAAAACCATTTATCAACTAATCCTTCTACCATTAATTGTTCAATAATTGGTTTTATGGCTTGTGTTAAAACAGTATCCGCCATTTTCGTACCCGAATACAACTTAAAATATAACCATTCAGAACAAACTGAAAAATTACGTTGAATTTTAACATTTTCAAAATTTAATTCGTCATTTGATTTATGATAAACTGTTTCTTCATTAATGAAAGAAGCGATAAACTGATTAGTAAACCCTTGACCTAAATTATTTTTGATGATACTTTTTTCATTATCATAAAAAAACTCTTTTATCTCAATTTTAATACGATTTTTAATGGCATCAATCCAAATTTGCACACTCAGTAAGTTTTCAGTATTTACTAATAATTCGTTGTCATAATCAGTCAAAAGAAATCTTTTAGGCAATTTCCATTTTAGACAAAATTTTTGAATAGTCAAAAGAAAATCGTCTGATTTACAAGTAGTTAACACCAATAAATCTTCCTTCTTAAATCGCCAAGATGCCAAAGAAATGATAACTTTTTTATAAATTAATCTTGGAGAAAATACCGTCTGATGAGCTATATTCAACCATCCTAAATCGAAATTACTTTGCAGATTTTGAGTTTGTAAATCACACAGAAAATTATAAAGTGGTAAAGAATTTTGAGAGAAATTGTGGGCGTTGCTCAATCTTGGAATTATCTCCTTGTTCAATCTCTTTGAGCGAAGAACTACTTTGTCCTTTTGCAAATCTACTGAAATATATAAATCATTCAACGGAATCTGATTTTCAATCGGTAAAGAGGATTTTGCTAAATAGGGAATTTCGTATTCTCTAAATGGAGGATGTAAAAGTATATTTCCAATTCTATTTTCAGGTAAATGAACAATTTCTGCAAAAATAGTATCAGGGTTTCGTGCTTGTTCTTCCGTAGATATTTTTTGTATTATATCAAGAACGTTTTCATCAGCATGAGCAAAACGACCCAATAAATTTGTAGCACTTGAACCACTAAACCCCTCCAAATATATTGGTAATTCCTCATCGCCAGTAAGCCTAAACATAACGGAATTTGAAGGTGAAGTTTTCACATCGTTTGTCGCAAAATTCTTCAAATCTTCTTCTTTTAATTCAACGGTATAATCATTATTTTTGTAGGCTTCTAACCATAGATTAAATAGAAATTGCTGAAAAGGATTTTGAGAAAAATTAGTCGAATTATTTACAGTTTCTGGTAAATTTAAACCTTCTGCAATTGGTGTATTTTTGCTCTTTCCTAAGTCTCCATAACCTATACCAATCTCCGTGTCAAGTGCAATTAAAATTGGTAGTTCACGTGTTTCATAACGCTCAAAATAATTACTTTTAAAATCTTTAAGTTTTTGATTTATAGAATTTAATGAAATTTTTTGAAACAGATGATATATCTCTTCTAATATTATTTGATATTCAAAACTTAATTGATTTTTATCAAATATTTTCACTAAATCAGTTTGAAATAATTTCCCTTCTTCATAAGAAATTCCAAAGGCTTTTATAAATTCAATTACTTCTTGATAAACTAAAATGTTATTATCAGTTTTAGTATCAATTTTTGCTAAATAATTCTCAATTTTATTTAATAAATCAGAAATATTTGAATGATTTGACAGCGTATTTTTAATTTGAGAAGTAAACTCCTCCCCCGTTATCGCAGGTTCTAACTCACTTACTAAAAGCTGTGATTCAATCAATTTCTCAACAAAATTTGTGGCTTCTTCTTCCGAAATATCATCTTCAACTAAGGTTGGAACAATCTCTTGAATTGTATTTCCAAATTTGCATAAATCCAAGACTAACTGAATATAATCCGACCAAGTAATGGCAGTTATTTGGTGCTTTCGTTGTCCATCCACGTAACTATATTCAATAAAACGAATCTCCTCTCCTACCCGATAAACACTCGAATTGGGAGAAAATTTTAGGGAAAATTTTATTTCAGGAATTTCAGCTAATTTTTGAGCCAACGCACCCGCAAAGTGCATATCTAATCTGGTTTTTCGTTTCGTTTCAGAAGCTAATTCAAGATTTGTTTCTTCGTTCCATTCCACAACGCCACATCCCGCAAATAGTCCAAACGGTGTGCTTCTACAACACATTCGGAGGTAATATTTCCCCAAAGAAATTGGAATTTTTATTAGTTTTTTAGGGTCCGTAATTCTATCATTTTTCCAATTAATTGCTTCTTGAAAAAGTACGGGCGACGCCAAATACAATGCCTCCACAAAAGTGGGATTATCAAGAAGTAGCTTTAAAAATTCTTCGGAGATATCGTCATTAAAAGGAAGTGAGGGCGTTCTGACGATGAGTTGATTAAGAAACATTTTGCGGTTCTGTGTTCTTGGTTATGAGACATAAAAATTCTTGGTTTGTCCGTAGAATGCGTAGAACCAAGAATTTTATTTTTTAAAAATCGGTATCAGCTTTTTTCAAGTCAATTTTCTTAATCCAGATGTTTCTATATAATACATCATGACCTTCCGCTTGCAATTTTAAGCCTTGTGGTGTGTCTGTGATGCCTTTTCCACCATCGTTATCACCATCAACTCCCGAAAATTTTCCACCCCAAACTTGACTTATCATTTGATTTTTATGAACTTTTTTACCGTTGAAATACATCGTTACCATCGGTTTTTCGACCATTTTGCCATCTTTAAATCTTGCCGCTCTGAAATTTATATCGTAAGCATTCCATTTTCCGATTCCGTTGTAGGCTTTATACCCAGAAGGACTATCATTGATTACAGCCCCAATTCCGTGCGTGGTAGTATCGCCATCAAAAATCTGAATTTCGTAACGATTTTGCAAATAAACACCGCTATTTCCTCCCGCTGCTGATACATAAAATTCAACGTGAAGTCTGCAATCTCTGAATTTTTCTTTGGTAACAATGTCGGCAGCTCCATAAAGTCCACCTGCCGCCGCAGGGTCATTTGTGTTGACAACTTGCCCTTTATTGACTGGGTCTTTAACCATAAACCATTTAATAGGCAAAGTAGCTTTTAATCTCGGACCGTTCCAATACGTCCATTTCTCGTCAAGCATTTTTCTTGTTCCATCAAAATAAATGTCAGATTTGTTTAGGGCTTTAACGCCCACGCCTACTTGTGCGTTAAGATTAAAAATTAAAGCATAAAATGCACTTATTAATAAAATTTTCATGAGAATTTGGTTTTATTGGTTACGAAAATATTTTAATAATCTTGACTAATTGGATGAATCATTAACTCATCAATAACTACGTGTTTTGGGGCTTCTAAAATATAGGTAATGACATCTGCCATGTTTTGTGGAGTCAAATATTCAGCCTGATGTGGGTCGCCTTCCTCTTTATTGTGGAAATACGTATCCACTAATCCAGAATAAACAACTGAAACTTTAATAGCATCTTTCCGAACCTCTTTCCGCAACGCCATTGAAAAAGCATCTTGGGCATATTTTGAAGAACAATATAACGAACCACCATCAAAAACACGCTTGGCAACATCTGAGGCTACATTTATGATATGTCCTCCTCCATTTTGCTTCATGAAAGGAATCGTTTCACGACAAAAAAGGAACGTTCCTTTTACATTAGTGTCATATATTGAATCCCAATCTGCCGTAGAAATTTCAGTAGCTTGTTGAAAAATTCCAAAACCAGCATTGTTGACGAGTCCATCAATACTGCCAAATTTTTCAACGGTTGAAGCAATTGTTGATTTAACGAATTCTTCATCTGAAACCGACCCAACGAAGATTTCTGCCTTCGTTCCGATGACTTCAATTTCAGCTTTTAGGCTCAATAATTCAATTTCGCTACGAGCAATTAAACTCAAATTTGCTCCTTTTTCCGATAAGAGTAAGGCTAATGACCTACCGATGCCTTTGCTGGCACCCGTAATTAAGATTGTTTTGTTTTTGATTGACACTTTTTGAATGTTTAGATATGTTTTTTAATTACCAAATTAACCATAAAAATGATTAATTTCCTACTCAGACAAAGATTCTTAAATCAAAAATCTCCTCATTTGAATTTGATATAAACTAACTTTGTTTCTGAAACAAAACTTATTTATTAATCATCATGCAAACTATCAAATTTAAAATTTACCCTAATTTTTTTATCGTTGCCGATACTTTTGGAAATTCAGAAGACAAACCAGTGATTTTCCTCCATGGAGGCGGACAAACTCGTCATTCTTGGGGAGATACCGCAAAAATAATTGCTCAAAATGGCTATTACGCTTTGGCGTTGGATGCTCGTGGACACGGTGATAGTAGTTGGTCTGATTCAGGCAATTATAATATTGAAGATTTGGGAAATGACTTAAAAGAAGTTATTTCCCAAATTGGGAAAAACCCTGCGATTGTGGGAGCTTCCATGGGCGGTTTGACTTCGTTAATTGCTCAGGGAGAATCAGAAAAAGCCATTTCATCTGCTATTATTTTAGTTGATATTGCTCCAAAAACTGAACAAAAAGGCATTGAAAGAATTTTTGCTTTTATGTCGTCCAATAAGCACGGATTTGCTTCAGTGGAAGAAGCTGCCGAATCAGTTTCAGCCTATTTACCGAACAGAACCAAACCCAAAGACCATTCAAGATTGGAAAAAAATCTTCGCTTACGGGCAGATGGACGGTATTATTGGCATTGGGATATGAAAATGTTGGAACTTTGGAAGAGCATTACACCCGACCAACAAATTAAGAATGAAGCGAGGATGTATCAAGCCGCTAAGAATTTAAAAGTGCCAACTTTAATTGTTCGAGGTGGGATGTCGGACGTAGTTTCAGAAAAAGTGATGGCAGAGTTTTTGGATGAAGTTCCTCACGTCAGAAGCGTGAATGTTTCGGATGCGGGACACATGGTGGCAGGAGATTCAAATCATGCTTTTACGAATGCGGTATTGGAGTTTTTGAAGGAGGTTTATTGAAAAGAACATAAAAAATCCCGACTGGTTCACAGTCGGGGGGCGTAAGCCTTCGGGATAAACCCTTTTTGTGAGAAGAATCTCAAAAATGAAATTGTTATAGTAATGCAAATATTGACCAAATAAATGTTAAATCCAATGATGTCTTAAAATTTATTTTATCACCAATAACAAATTCATATTTGAAATCAAATCACAATAAACATACAAAAATTATTTATACACAATTACAGATAATTTTTAATTGTTTAACTCTTTGAGGCAAAAATCTAAGATTTTTGCCTCAACAAAATTATCTCTTGAATCGCAACAATTTAAGGAAAGATTAAATTACAAGTTCCGCAATAATCATCCTCCTCAATTTCTGAGGAATGATAATTACAACTATGACATCCAAAAGAATGAATCGTTCGATTCAAGAAAATATGAGCAAAATCTTCTTTGCAAGAATTTTTCAATAGTTTTTTTTGTAAATTTGACATAATCATTTGACTCTAATCGGTTTTTGATTTAATCCAGTCGTACCTCTCGCAAAGATATTATGACTGGATTTTTGTTTTATTTGGTAAAGGTATGTAATTTAGAATACTATTTTGTATGTTTAGAAAATAAAAAGTAAGTTTATATTCGGATAAAACCTAAAATAAAAGTTTCCCTCATTCAGTAAATCATTTTTTTACCCTTTATTTTCAAAAAACATGGCATACGTTTTAGGCTTAGATATGGGCGTTTCGTCCATTGGTTGGAGTTTGATTGACGACTCCAATTATCAAATTATTACTTCGGGTTCTCGGATTTTTCAGGCAGGGGTTAATGTGCAACCTACTGGGCAAGAAGAATCCAAAAATGTTAAACGAAGGGCTTCAAGGCAAATTAGAAGACAAATTTTTAGAAAACATCAACGACGAGACTTATTGTTGAAAGTTTTTCAATCGTTAGGGTGGTTACCTACGCATGAGGTTTTATTAGAAAAAAGCTGGTCTGAAAATCCTTACCTTTTACGTCAAAAAGCCTTAGACGAACCGCTTACTTTATCAGAATTAAGTCGAGTTTTTTATCACCTTTCCAAACGTCGAGGCTTTAAAAGTTCTCGCAAATCTGGTGGAGATGAAGAAGGGGTGCTTTTTAAAGGAAAGGATGGAAAAGTCGGCATTTTAGCTACGCAACAAGAAATGGTGAGAACAGAGAGCAGAACGATTGGAGAATATTTTGCCAAAATTGCAAAAGGGGAAGTAGTCGAATCTGAAAATCTGGTGAAAAGGATTAGAAGTCGCTACGTACTCAGGCAGATGTACTTAGACGAATTTGAGGCAATCTGGAATTCACAAATCAGATTTCATCCAGCTTTAATTAAGCCTATTACATACGAATACATGATTAGGAACGTATGTACATCCCAACAAGTGGAACAATGGATAAATAAAGATTTTTACGTT
>JAYVRF010000111.1:0-7239 GCA_043756925.1 Arcicella sp.
ATCATCATCACGATGGGCGGAGGTAGTTTCAGATAGTCTTCTTTGATATGCCGTAAAAGCTCCAATCCGCTCATGCCAGGCATATTAATATCCGACAAAATCAAGACGGCTTCTTGCTCATTTTCTTTCAAATAGGTTAGGGCTTCTTCGCCTGAAAATGCAAAAACCAATTCCACGACTTTCTCTCTGATTTCTTTCCTGAAACGTTGTTCAAATAGGGCTTGAATGTCTTTTTCATCATCCACGACTAATATTTTCATGCAGTTTGTTGGGGTAAAGTGATTTTAAAGATTACTTACTTGTGTATAGGGTATTACACTCATTTTTTCATTCAAGACCTATGTGTAAAAAATGGAATTTATGTAATCGGAAGTTTTATCATAAAAGTAGTTCCTTCACCCCCCACACTTTCGCATTCAAGCGTTCCACCGTGGGCTTTAATAATATCATAACTCAAAGATAAGCCTAAACCCGTGCCTTGTCCAGTTGGTTTGGTTGTAAAAAACGGTTGGAAAATTTTATCTAATACTTTTTCAGGAATTCCACTGCCATTGTCGTTAATTTTTATCTCAATTTCATTGTCAATTTTCTTGGAACTGACTGAAACAGTAGGTTCATAGCCGTCAGGATTATCTTTTTTCTTTTCGTTTACGGCATAAAAAGCATTTGTTATTAGGTTAAGAATAACCCTGCCGATATCCTGCGAAACAATGTTTATTTTTTCAATACTTTCATCAAAATCAGTTTTTAATAATGCATTAAAACTTTTATCTTTTGCTCGTAAACCATGATAGGAAAGCCTTAAATACTCATCAGCAAGGGTATTTATGTCCGTTAATTCCTTCACGTTTGAACTCATTCGTGAATGTTCCAACATCCCTTTTACAATGCTACTCGCCCGCTTGCCGTGATGCGTTATTTTTTCAAGATTCTGTGAAATATCCGATAATATTTCATCTTCCAACCCTTCATCTCTTGCTCCTTCCTGCTTGCTCTTTTCCTCCCGTAGTTCTCCAATCAACTCCACGCTCAACTCCGAGAAGTTAATAACAAAATTCAAAGGGTTCTGAATCTCGTGGGCGATACCAGCGGTGAGTTCGCCTAAAGAAGCTAATTTCTCGGATTGAATAAGTTGGGCTTGGGTAGATTTGAGTTCTGTGAGCGTATTTTCTAAAACTACATTTGCTTTTTGCTTCTGTCGATTATTTCGATAAAGAATAAAACCGACGATAAGAAGAACAGCAAGACCTGCCAACAAACTATAGGTTGTGATTTTTGATTGGATTTTTATTTTATCTTTTTCTAATTCTTGCAGTCGAAATTGCTCGTCAAATGAGAGATTTTGAAAGTCTGATAAGTTTTTTATTTGCTCTTTGTTGCTGCTATCATTAGCCACTAATGCCAGTCCTTGATACTTGTAGGCACTATCAATTTTGTTATTTAGCTGATAGCTTCGGTATAAAAGCGAATAGACTTCCCCCATATTTTTAGAACCTGTAGAAACCCTAAGCGATAGATTTTTACGGGCATAATACAAACACGAATCTCTGTTTTTTTCTTTGGTCAGGTAAAATTCAGACAGTCTGGAATAAACACTACTTAAAGCGACAAGATTATTTTGTTCAATACCCGATTTAATCGCTTTACGATAATAGCTAATAGTCTTTTTAGTGTCCCCTTTTTTCATGTAAATGTTTCCTATAAGTTGATACACTCTTGATAAATACTGTTCATCGCCAGATTGTAGAAAAAAACGTTCGGCGTTTTGTTCCATTACCAAAGCCGAATCCAATTTATCAAGTTTAATATAAACATTACCGAGATTCATATTTACGGAACTAAGGAATGAAGTATCTTTCAAAACCTCGGCAAGCCGCTTTGTTTCTTTGTAATGAAATATCTGTTTGTCAGTTTTGTCGGTTCTCCCATAGAGAAGCCCGATACTGTTATGAATACTTGTCAAAATATACAATCTGCCTTCATGTAAGGGTAAAGAGGCTGGGATGTTGCCCCAATTGCCCCACGAGACAATTTCATTGGCTGGGTTTTCAGCTATTTTAAATGCTTCTTGAAAACACTTGAAAGATTCGCCGTATTTACCCAAATGCGATAAAATGTATCCTTTGACACCCAAAGCATTAGCTTCATCAAGGGATTTTTTGTTTTGTTTAGCCAATACCAAAGCCTTTTGAACATAATAAAGTGCAGAATCTCGATTATATTGCATATGGCTACGTGACAAACCCAATAATGTTATGTACTTCGTAGAATCGGAAGTGGTTGTCGTTACGACTCGCTTCAAGCTGTCACACTTGCTTTGCTGAGTAACGAGTGAGAGAGCAATAAGTGTAAGAAAAAAAGTTAGGGTTTTCATCGTTTTTTTAAGATTACTTACTTCTGTAAGGCAAAATACTCATTTTTTCATTCAGAATCTCGTTTCTATTGCCACCATGCAATAATATTGTTTAGCTTGAAGGCTGATTTTTTGCCAATATTTCAAGCCACCCAACTACTATTATCAATATTTTTACTTGATTTTATTTCAATGGCTGTTGGTTCGCCTTCTCTTTCCAAAATCAAGTCTATCTCCTTTCCTGCACTATCTCTAAAATAATACTTTTCTTCTTTTGAGCTTTATTAAGGATAGGGAATTTATAGAATTTACGTAATTGGCAATTTTATCATAAAAGTAGTTCCTTCATTTTCCACACTTTCACATTCCAAAGTTCCACCGTGAGCCTTCACAATATCATAGCTCAAAGATAAGCCTAAACCCGTTCCTTCCCCCGTTGGTTTGGTTGTAAAAAATGGTTGAAAGATTTTAGCTAACACTTTTTCGGGAATTCCCTTGCCATTATCGCTAATCTTCAATTCAATTTTATCATTAACTTTCAATGAACTAACCGAAACAGTGGGTTCATAGCCCAGTAAAATTTCTTTTTTCTTTTCCGTAACGGTATAGAAAGCATTGGTTATTAAATTGAGAATTACCCTGCCAATATCCTGCGGAACAATGTTTACTTTTTCAATATTTTCAGCGAAATCAGTTTTCAGTAATGCGTTAAAATTTTTATTCTTCGCACGTAATCCATGGTAAGAAAGCCTTAAATATTCATCGGCAAGGGCATTTATATCGGTTAGTTCCTTTACGCCCGAACTCGTCCGTGAGTGTTCCAACATTCCCTTTACAATACTACTCGCCCGCTTGCCGTGGTGCGTAATTTTTTCCAGATTTTGAACAATATCAGCTAATAATTCAATTTCTAAATCTTCATCTCTTTCCCCTTTCTCCTTTCTCCTTTCTTCCTTTAACTCCTCAATCAGTTCAACGCTCATTTCTGAAAAGTTATTAACAAAATTTAACGGATTCTGAATCTCGTGGGCAATACCAGCAGTAAGCTCACCCAAAGATGCCATTTTCTCAGCGTGAATTAGTTGGGTTTGGGTAGTTTTTAATTCTAAAACCGTTTTTTCTAAGGCTTCTTTTTGTTGAGTCAATTCGGCAGTTCGTTCAATTACTTGGCTTTCGAGACTGTTCTTTTTATCTTCTAAAATCTGCCTCTCTAACGCTTCTTTCTGTCTTCCAATTTTTTCTCTTTTATTTTGTTTTTGTACATAAATCCCAAAACCAAAAAGCCACATTATCGTAAATCCTTCAAAATTTTTGAAATATTCATCGTTATTTTCGTAGAATTTGGGCGTTAAGAATTGAAAAAAATCAATCAAGAAAATAGCAAAAATGAAGGGCAAAATCGAAACTAAAACGGGTCGAATATTGGATGATTTCCCCTTTGATTTATAGAGAATATATAGAACAAAAATGGATAAAATTTCGAGGTAATGATTGGTAAAGAATTTTACGCCAAAAGATTCAGCCGTAATCAATAAAACTAACAACCCTAACCATGAAAGTTTGATGATTTTATAAAATTCTGGCATACTTATTTCAGTATCCAGAAACCTTGTAATTATCCGAATTACTCCAGCGGTAATCCCAACTGCTATTGTAATATTTCCGTAATCTATGTTACTCATTTTAATAGTATTTTCAAATAATAATTCTGGTTAAAATTACTTATTTCTGGTGTGATTTATCCTTCAAAATTCCACCAGTAGCTTCTTTAATGATGTGGACATATACAAAAGCATTTTCATCAATATTTATCACGGCATCATGTATTTGTTTGATTTCCAGTCGAGTAACAATTGTTACGATAATATCTGCATCGGTCTTAACGTCATAACTATTGGGTAAATATCCTTTTTCACCTTTATAAACCGTAATACCTTTACCTAATTCATTTACCAAAAAACTTTTAATTTCCTCGGGTTTGGAAGAGATGATATTGACAGCGGTAAACTCCTCAATTCCATCCACCACATAATCCGTTGCACGGGTGGCGGTGAAGTAAGTAATGAAGGAATACATGGAAGTTTCAATGCCAAAAAAGATGATGGCAAAGCCGAAAATGATAATATTAAACAGCGTCGTAATTTCACTGTTAGAAAGTCCAGTTCTGCGTTGTGTAAATACCGTAATCACTTCAAAACCATCCAATAATCCACCACCTCGAATGACTAATCCACTGCCCGTTCCAATCAAAATTCCTCCAAAAATGGCAATCAATAACTTATCATTCGTAATCGGTTTAATATTAACAAAAATCAAACCCAAGGAGAATAAAATAACCGTAAACATCGTCTGCATGGCGAAGGTTTTACCGATTTTTTTGTAGCCAACGTAAATAAATATTGCGTTTAGAATAATTATGAAAAAGCTGATGTTGATTTTAAAAACTTCGTGAAGAATAATCGAAATACTCGTTACGCCACCATCCAGAAAACGGTTTGGAATCATGAAACCTTTCATCGCCAAGACTGCCAGACTTGTGCCTACGATGATTTGGAAAAGATTTTTAAAATCCAGAATAGTTTTCCAGTCAATTTTATCAGTAATATGTTTTTTTGCCATAATTTAAGAAAGAATGGTGGAACGCAAATAATGCGGATGCCTTCCGTAATTTTGATATATTTCAAAGAAAACTTATTCCATCATCATCAAAGCCACGTAGGTTTCAATGCCGTCCCAGAGATTTTTAATTCTAATATTTTCATTTTCAGCGTGTTGATTGTTGTCATGGTTGGCAATTGGAACAGTAATCGTTGATGTTTTAAGAATTTTATCAAATACATAAAGTGGTAAACTTCCGCCCGAACTTGGCATCAAAACGATTTTATCTTTCATAGTTGATTGCACCGCTTTAATGACATTTTGAGCAATCGGTAAATCCATCCGAGTGCGTTGAGCGTTATAGCCTTCCTTCGCAATTACTCTGGCAATCAGCGGATATTTCAAACGTTCTTCATCAGTAATACTCTCATTTTGAGATACATAGAATCCCTGCAAACGAATATGTTCAATCACTTTTTGGACTTGGCGTTGGGCATCATTACCCAAAACTAAACGCAAATCCAAAGCTGCGGTGGCGGAGGTTGGAATTACATTTGCTGCCATTTTACCCACGTTGGCACTCAATAAACCACTTACATTCAAAGACGGCTCACTAATTAATTCTGCCAAAGATTTTCCTCCACCTTCTGCCCGAACAAAGCCTAATTCTTCTCGCATTTGGTCTTCCACGGGTGGAATATTTTTTAAAGCGATTTTCTCGGATTCCGTCAGTGGCGTTACATCATCATAAAAACCTTTTACCAAAACTCGACCATTATCGTCTTTCATTGATGCCAATAGTTTGGATAATAACATGCCAGGATTGGGAGCCCAGTTACCGTAATGTCCGCTGTGCAGAGGACGTTTAGAAGCAAACACTTTTATTTCCATGTTCACATCGCCACGAACTCCAAAAACCACTTGCTTTCTGCCCGATTGATGTACGGGTCCATCGCAAATTATCCACAAGTCTGATTTTAATTTTTCTTGGTGTTTTTCCAAGATTTCCGCCAAATGCGTTGAGCCAGCTTCTTCTTCACCTTCAAAGAAAAACTTGAAATTGATGGACGGAACCATGTCCATTTTAACTAAAACTTTATACGCCGTAAGTATCGCAAATACGCCCGCCTTATCATCGGAGGCACTTCTGCCATAAATTCGCCATGCTGGGTTGATGGTTTCTGTGGGTTTTGGGAAAGGAATAATCTTACCATTTTTCTCTAATGAAGCATCTAAAAACACGGCTTCAAAAGGTTTTATCCCCTCCGCCCATTGATTAGGGTTGACGGGCTGACCATCGTAATGAGCGTAAAAAATGACGGTTTTCTTGGCATTTGGCGTATTGATTTCTCCGAAAACAGCAGGTGGAACGCCCTTGGTTTTACCGTCTAAAAATTGTGGTTTTATGCCATTATTTTCCATCATTTTAGCGATATGTGCAGCAGTTTTCTGGATGCCCACCGTATCATAAACCACATTTGGAATTGACAAAAGTCCCATGAATTCTTGTAATAATTGGTGTTCGTTGGCTTTGCGGTAATTTTGGGTTTTTTCCTGAATTGGATTCTGACCGAAAGAGAGGAATTGAGAGAAAATTAGGATTGTGAAGAGTAAAGTTTTTTTCATGGTTTTGGGATGATATTTTTACAAATATATACTTTATGCAAGATAATTGTTAAATAAATTATCCCGTCACCAAACCAAAATTTTAAAAATGATTAGATTAATTTTTTATAGCTTCACTATTTAGAAATAATCTAAATAAATTTGTTTTATAAGAATAGAAAATATAGTTTTGTAGAACTATTTAGAATTAGTCTAAACAAACTTTACAAAATCAAATGAAATCTTCGATAATTACTATTTTAATTGCTTTGCTTTTTCAAATGAGTTTACTTGCTCAAAAAACAAGTATATCAGGAAAAATTTTTAATCAAGACAAAAAGGCGGTGGTTGGTGCCAGCATTACCTTGAAAGGAACGGTAAGAGGAGTCCAATCCAACCAAAACGGGGAATATATCATCAAATCAATTCCAGCTGGAGAATATACGCTTGTTGCATCAAATATTGGATTAAAGACACAAGAAGTGATCGTAAAAATCGCTGAAAATGAGACTAAAAAGGTTGATTTTCAGATGGAAGATTTTTCTAATATGCTCAATGGTGTTGATGTAATTTCTACTCGGGGAGTGAGAGGAAACGAGCATTTAGCGGAAGTGGAAGGATTTTCAATCTTTGCGGCAAAGAAAAATGAGGTAATTCAGTTAGATAATATCAACGCTAATTTG
>JAYVRF010000112.1:0-7207 GCA_043756925.1 Arcicella sp.
GCTTTATCTTAGAAAAAAAGTTTCAATTCAAGGAATCCGAATTGAAACTTTTGTATTTACTTTAATCCCTAATCACCTTCTCCATTACAATAAACTCCAAAAATTGTTTAGGGTCACCAAAATGATAATCTATCAAAAATGGTTCATGTTCGCCTGTTTCCACATAGCCTTTACGTTTATACCAATCAATTAATTCCTTACGAACCGAAATTACAGTCATTCCGATTTTAGAAAGTCCTTTTTCTTTGGCAATAATTTCGGCTTGTTTTAATAATTGCTTTCCAATGCCTCCACCTTGCAATTCTGGTGAAACTGTTAACATTCCCAAATACAATTTATCCGTCTTTTCAACTAACATCATACAAGCAATAGTCTTCTGATTGTCAGTAAATTTCAAAATAATTGTATCAGTTTTTTGAATATTATCGGTTAATTCCTCTTCGGTAATTCTGATACCTCCCAATAAATCGGCTTCGGAAGTCCACCCTTTTTTAGAAAATTCCCCTCGATAAGCGGAGTTTACTAAATTATTTAAGGCTGAAACGTCCTCTAATGTTGCTTTTGTAATCATATTTTTAAATTTTAATTAAATAATTTTGCCACATAAAACGCCGCCCCAGCCGCCAAAGCTCCAATAAACATTACTTTAAAAGCCCCTTTTATTGGATTTTGGTCGGTTACTTTACTCTTAAAATACCCAAATATAAAAAGCGTAATCAACGTAACAATTACTGAATAATTAAGAGCAATGTGAGCATCTTTATTGAAAAAATAAGGCGAAAGTGGAATAATTCCCCCAATGATGTAAGAAATTCCAATCGTCAAACCTGAGTTTCTGGCACGGTTAATGTCTGGTTTTTCTAAGCCTAATTCAAACTTCATCATAAAATCTACCCATTTGTCTTTATCCTTAGAAAGTGCTTCCACGACTATATTTTGAGCATTTTCGTCCAATCCATAAGTGGCAAAAATTTCTTTCACTTCCTCTTTTTCCGTCTCTGGCACTCGCTCAACTTCTTCGTATTCACGTTTTAATTCAGCATCGTAATGTTCAACTTCGGTTTGTCCTGCCAGGTATCCACCTAAACCCATCGCAATTGAACCCGCCACGATTTCTGCAATTCCAGCGGTTGTAATGATACTCGTATTTGAAACTGCTCCTGATAAACCCGCTGCTAAAGCAAACGGAACCGTCAGACCATCAGCCATACCAATTACTACATCCCTTAAAAAATCTGAACTCTGCAAATGTTTTTCCATGCTTTGAAAATTATAAAACATAGGCTGGATCTAACCCATAATGGAACTGCCAGCCTGTCTTGAACAAATTTGTGTTATTTTACTGACTAACTCATTTAACTATTTGTCTTAAATCATTCGTAGGCTTAATGAAATTAAAATTTCCCCAAAAATTGTCGTCATATTTCTTTCCACCCGTTGGAAATGTTGTATTTTCTAAAATCTCACTGTTTTTTATGGACAATCCCATCCGAGAATTTGCTTCCGTTGGAAAGAAATTCAGGGTTAATTTTGCGGGTATTTCAACTTTATCTTGCTTGATGACTGCCTCAATAATTAAAACTGATTCGTGTAAATAATAGTTATTCAAAGCGGCATGATAATTTTGAATTACTGTAAAAGTTTTGACCTTTGCGTCTTTACTTCCTCCAAAAGCTGAACCGCCCATCACGTCCTTCAATCCTTCGGGTGTAAACTCAAATTCATAATTCAAAATGCCCATTGTGAGTGTATCGATCTGCATTTTTCCAATTTTTGCCCCTTTTAATTTTTTATCAATGGGTGAGAAATTAATGTTAAAGACGGGCATTCCATCGTATTCAGAAACGTCTGATTCTATTTGATATTTATAATTTTTCAACGTTAATTTATCTAAGAAATCGGGGGTTCTTGTTTCCAAAGTTCTAATTACCAAATTCGCACCATTTCCGAATTGCAAGTTCTCCCAAATTTCTTTTCCTTCGGCTTTTTCATGACTTCTCCCTTTCAACAGTTTCGCCACTTCTCCCAAATTTCCTTTATCTGGAAATGGGTATTTTTCAACCTTCAAAACACCTTCGGAAATTTTCACAAAAATTGAATCTACGGACAAAGTTTCACGATAAAAACCTTGTAGGAAATAAGGATTCACGTTGTAATTTTTCTCTAATCTTGAAACCACGTAATCAATGGTCTTTCGTCCATCTTTGGCTTCGATTATTTTCTTGTCAACCGCTTGAATTTCAAAAGTTAAAGAGTCTTTTTTATCCTTAAATTCCAACAAACTCTTCCGAATATCTTTAAAATTTATCTTTGTGATAATCAGATTTCCAGTGTTTTGTAAAAGGATTGGATATTTCAAAATGAACTCGCCTGATTCGTTGGTCGTAACGCCAATGGCAGTCGTACTTGCACCTTTTGCAGGAATTCCTATGTACACACCTGAAATGGGATTTTTGGAATTTGCATCAATAATTTTCCCAGAAATAAAGGTGAAATTTTGGGAAAATGAAGAGGGAACATTTATGAATAAAACACTTAAAATGAAGATTGACTTTTTCACGATTATTGAAAAGATTTTGAATGACATTTATGTGGTTAATTGAACAAAATTAACAATATCTGACCAATTGACTCATAAATTTGACCAAAAACAGTAGATTTTGATTAATAACGATAATTTTTCTTTGGAATTTCAGTTACTATTCAAATATTTACGGTCATAAGTCGGATGGGGAGTTATTATTTCCAAATTACTAACCATTTTTTGAACATTTTACCGACGATTTTCACTTTTAACTAAATTAAAACTTACAAAATTTATGAAAAAAATTATTTTCCTTTCCGTATTCCTTTGTGGTTTATTCGTAATTAATCCTACTGTGAAAGCACAGGATGAAAAACCTAAAAAAGAGAAAAAAGCCAAAGCAACTGATGCCGACAAAGCCGCAAAAGATGCAGAAAAGACGGCAAAAAAAGTTGAAAAAGAAGCTGCGAAAGTCGCAAAAGATGCTGAAAAAGCAGCTAAGAAAAAAACGAAAGAAGTTAAAGACATTAGGGAAGCAAAAGTTGATGCAAAAGTGAAAGATGCTGACAAGGCGGCAAAAGATGCTGAAAAAGAAGCTAAGAAAAAACTGAAAGCTGATGCAAAAGTTGCCAAAGACGGTGTGAAAGTTGTTCCCGTTGAGGTAACAAAAGCCGACAAAAAAGGCAAAATGACTGACGATGAGAAAGCCGCAAGAAAAGCGGAAAGAGATGCAAAGAAAGCGGAGAAGGTAGCCGATGCAAAAACAACTGACTCAAAGAAAGTTGCGGATAAAAATCCAACGGTTAGACCAGAACCAACAACCAAAAAAACGGTAAAGAAAGCTGATAAAGCAACTGAAAAAGCTGTGGCAGGAGAAGACAAAATTATCGGAAAGGATGATAAAGGTCGTACAATCTACGAAGGTCCTCGTGGTGGTCGTTATTATATCAATTCAAATGGTAATAAGACTTATACGAAGAAGGACGCTTAATTGTTGATATTCGATGTTTGTCATTCGATATTCGGTTAAAAAACAGAAAAGCTCGTCAGAATAATCTCTGATGAGCTTTTTTATTGAAGAATTTAGGTTGGAAACTTCGGAAATCGAACCGTGCGACGGTCGCATCAAACAACGAAAATTAATCCTCTCCAACGTATCGTTGTTCTTTGATAAATCTTGAAACCAACATGAAGATAATTACCTCTGCAATCATCAATTTAACGAAAAACCAATAGTACGCAGATTCATGTCCATTTACTCTTAAATAAGAAAAATAGCCACCTTTTGCAATACTTTCGTTCATTAAAGCAACCAAATAATTACCCAAAGAAACCGTTAATAGTCCAATTGCTGCCATCGTACTTTTCATGTATTTGGGTGAGTTTGTGTATGAGTATTCCAAACAAGTTACCCAAACTAAAATTTCTCCCCACGACAATACTAAATAGCCAAATATTTGTCTCCAAACGGATGGATTTCCACCTGCATCAATCGTGTCTTGGATTTGGGCAATGATTACAAATGATAATCCAGTCAAAATAAGTCCAGTACCGATTTTGCGTAATGGCGTTAATTTTAAGCCTATTTTATCGCAAAAAGGATAAATCAGGTAAGTAAATACAGGAAGAAAACTTACTAAGAAAACGGGATTTGCCAATTGCACTTGTGATGGTAAAATCTTGTAATCACCAACAAAAGTTAAATCTAATTTTTTTGCTTGCAAGACCCATTCAGCTAAACTTTGATCCCACATTGCCCAAAACAGCGGCACAAAAGCAAATACCAACAAAACCTTTCCCGCTGCTGCTAAACCTTCTTTGAATTTCTTTGCGTCGAAATCAATACCAGAAGGAGGAACGATGATGTATTTTTTACGACCTAACCAAAAAATTAAAGTTGCTAAAGCCATTAAAATTCCAGGAACACCAAAGGCAACGGATGCACCATATTTATCATATAGAATTGGAATAAAGAAGTTTGATACGACTGAACCAGCATTGATGGCAAAATAAAACCAACCAAATACTTTTGACATTAAATGTTCATTAGTTTTGTTAAATTGGTCGCCCATGTTGGCAGAAACGCACGATTTTATTCCACCCGCACCAATGGCAATCAAGGTTAAACCATAGCCAAACCAAATTAAATCGGTATCGAACATGGCTAAAAAAAGGTGACCGACACAATATATGATGGATACATAAAGAATAATCTTGTATTTTCCGAAAAACCAATCTGCCAATAATGCTCCTATCATGGGTGTAAAATAGGCTAAGGATACAAACAAATGGACTTGTTCATTCGATTTTGCTTCGGCAACGGCATTCAAAGCGGCATTTCCAGTTGGATTAAAAAATTGAGCAACTAAAAATACGGATAAAATTGACCGCATTCCATAAAAACTAAAACGTTCAGCTGCTTCATTACCAATAATGTAAGGTATGGCGGGAGGATATTTGTCTGATTTGACTAACTCTGATTCAGTGGATGTTGATGACATAATTTTTGTGTTAAGAAAATTTGAATGTTTTTGATGAAAAGGTCATTATTTGATATTCTAAAATCGTGCTAAATTAATGTGAATCAAGCGTTGAAACAATTTTGCAAATTTATTGGAAACTTGTTTTCAATACTCATTTTGTATTATTTCCAGAATTATTATCTAAAAAGTATAAAATCATTGACTTAAACTAATAAAATGTTTTTTGAATGAAATTAAACATTGGAGAATTCGGATGATAATATTTGCCAATTTGCTAATTCCCTCATTCGCTCATAAAGAAATCGTGAAACATTTTGTGGAACACTTCTTTGCTTATGTGGACGGAATGACGGATATTTGACGTTGAGAATCAGAAACAAATAAAATGGGTAAAATAATTGCCATAGCCAACCAAAAAGGAGGCGTAGGAAAAACCACAACTACCATTAATTTAGCAGCGAGTTTGGCTGCTTTGGAGTTCAGAACACTTATTGTGGATGCTGACCCACAAGCAAATTCTACGTCGGGTTTAGGTTTTAATCCGAAAGGAATTGAAAATTCAATTTACGAATGTATGGTAGATGGTGTGCTGGCTCAGGACATCATAATCGCCACTGATTTGCCATATTTGCACATTATTCCTTCGCACATTGACTTAGTAGGTGCTGAAATAGAGATGATTAACTTGAAAGACCGTGAACAAAAGATGAAGGAATCATTGAAACCCATTCGGGATAATTACGATTTTATAATCGTTGATTGTTCGCCTTCTTTGGGTTTAATTACAATTAATGCCCTCACCGCCGCAGATTCGATTATTATTCCTGTGCAATGTGAATATTTTGCGTTGGAAGGTTTGGGTAAATTGTTAAATACCGTAAAAATTATTCAATCACGACTAAATACTAACCTTGTCATTGAAGGAATCCTTTTGACGATGTATGATTTGCGGGTTCGACTTTCTAATCAAGTGGTGGCGGAAGTAACCGCCCATTTTCACAATATGGTTTTCAATACCATCATTCCCCGAAACATTCGTCTTTCTGAATCTCCAAGTTTTGGCGTTCCTGCCATCGCCCACGATTCTGAAAGTAAAGGAGCAATTAGTTATTTGAACCTCGCCCGTGAAGTTTTGGCAAAAAACGGATATGTAACACAAGAGTAGGCTTTTTAAGGTTTGAGGTCGTAGGTATGAGGTAATAGATACTTCAATCTCAAACCTACGACTTCATACCTAAAAAGCCTGATACCTAAATAAAATTATGAGTAAAGTAGAAATTCCAGTAATGAAAAAACGTGTTGGATTAGGGAGAGGCTTGGGAGCTTTGCTTCAAGATTCTGATGAGGTTAATAACATTCAACGCCAGCCAGTTTTACCGCTCGAGCGTCCCTCTCGCATGGAACAAATTAGTTCGATGAATGAGATTTCAATGGATTTAATTGAGACAAATCCGTATCAACCCCGTACGCATTTTGATGAAGAAGCACTCAATGAATTGGCGGATTCGATTAAAGTTCAAGGGATTATTCAACCCATTACGGTTCGTCAAATTGGTGTAAACAAGTTCCAATTAATCTCGGGAGAGCGTCGTTTGCAAGCCTCCAAACGGGCGGGTTTAACGAGTATTCCTGCGTATGTAAGAACGGCAAATGACCAACAAATGCTTGAAATGGCATTAATTGAGAACATTCAGCGTGAAAACCTGAACTCAATTGAGATTGCCCTTTCATACCAACGTTTGATTACAGAATGTTCTTTAAAACAAGAAGAATTAGGGGATAGAGTTGGTAAAAATCGGACGACGGTTAATAATTACATCCGTTTATTGAAATTACCCGATGTGATTCAAGTGGCTTTGCGAGACATGAAAATCTCTATGGGACACGCTCGTGCTATCATCAACATTACCGATAGAGAACAACAATTAGAAATTTTCAAAAAGATTATTGCCGATGATTGGTCAGTGAGAAAAGTAGAGGAAGCTGTGAGAGATTTAGCGGATTCTAACTTAGTAAATTCAGCTAAAAAAGCTATCGGTGGAGGAATTAAGCAGGAAATCAGAAGTTTACAGTTCCGTTTACAAGCCTATTTTGGAGCAAAAGTTGTGGTGAAAGCGGATGAAAAAGGAAAAGGAGAAATCAAAATCCCATTTACCTCGCAAGCCGATTTAGATAAAATTCTATTGGCAATTAAAGCTTG
>JAYVRF010000113.1:0-26875 GCA_043756925.1 Arcicella sp.
GTTGTTCAATTCGATTAACCGCTCTGATTTCTCCACCCAAGCCAACTTCTGCCGCAAAACATATTTTTGAGGGAATACTTAAATCTTCATAAGACGAAACAATGGAGGCACAAACCGCCAAATCGACCGCTGGATCTTCCACTTTCAAACCGCCTGCAATGTTCAAAAATACGTCTTGATTACCTAATCTGAAACCCCCTCTTTTTTCTAAAACCGCCAACAACATATTCAAACGTTTAGCATCAAAACCAGTAGAACTTCTTTGAGGAGTTCCGTAAGTAGCAATTGAAACCAATGATTGTGTCTCAATCAAAAGTGGGCGGTTTCCTTCCAACATTGCTCCAATCGTTATCCCTGAAAAATCTTCCTCTCTTTGTGAAATCAAAATTTCTGATGGATTAGAAACTTCTCTTAATCCAGTATTTAACATTTCGTAAATTCCTAATTCAGAGGTACTTCCGAAGCGATTTTTCGTAGTACGGAGGATTCTATACGCCATGTGACGGTCGCCTTCAAATTGCAAAACCGTATCCACCATGTGTTCCAAAACTTTTGGACCAGCCAATGATCCGTCCTTAGTGATATGTCCAATCATGAAGACAGGCGTTCCAGATTCTTTGGCAAATTTCATCAGTTCAGCCGCACATTCCTTCACTTGTGAAACACTGCCCGCCCCCGATTCCACAAAATTTGATTGCAACGTTTGGATGGAATCAATGATGAGAATATCAGGTTCAAAAGTCTCAATTTGCTTAAAAATATTTTGCGTTTGGGTTTCCGTCAAAATGAAACAATTATTACTTTTATTTTCTAAACGTTCCGCCCGCATCTTGATTTGTTGTTCAGATTCTTCCCCTGAAACGTACAAAACCTTCAAATTATTAAGCATTAATGCAATTTGCAGCATTAGCGTGGATTTGCCAATGCCAGGCTCCCCTCCAATCAAAACCATTGAACCCAACACGATTCCTCCTCCCAAAACTCGATTTAGTTCTGCATCTTGGGTAAGAATTCGGGGTTGTTCTTCAAAATTAATATCTTGAATTGCTCTTGGTTTTGAGGCAGCTCTCGTGGTGGTTGATACTTTCCAAGAGCCTTTGGTTGGTTCTTCTTTTTGAACGACCTCCTCAACAAAGGTATTCCATTCGCCACACGAAGGACATTTACCCAACCATTTGGGAGCTTGCTGTCCACAATTTTGACAGAAAAATGATGTTTTTACTTTTGCCATATACTAAATTAATCCAAAAAAATGACTTAAAAAATACCTTTAAGTCATTAATTCACGTTATCTTTTCAGTACATTAAAAAAACCATTCGACATGAACAAAAAAATGTTAATTCTTCTTTTCTTTTTAGCTTTTGCAAAAGGAAATGATTCTTTCGCCCAATTCACCATCGGGATTAAAGGTGGTGTAAATTTCTCTCAATTGAAAACTGATTTCAAAACACAATCTTTTGGAAATAACTTACAACAAAGTTTAGACACAAAAACGGGATACGTTGGTGGAGTTTACATGAGGATTGGTACTAAGTTTTTTGTTCAACCCGAATTTGTTTTTTCAGCAAAAGGCGGGAGCGTAAATATTTTGAAAGGCGGTTCCACAACAACTTCGCAAACACTTTCAATCGAATATACAAATTTTGATATTCCAGTTTTGATTGGCTTTAAAGTTGGTCCATTACGCTTGAACGCAGGACCAATGGCATCTTTCAAAATTTCTGATAAAGGCTTAGATGAAGAATTGAAGGCATATTCAAGCAATGTTGGAGATTCCTTTAAAAATGCTTCATATGGCTATCAAGCGGGCGGAGGATTGGATTTAGGAGCTTTTTCGGTTGATTTGCGTTATGAAGGAAGTCTTTCGGAAGTAACTGGAAATACTTTCAATAACGTCAATTTTACGCAAAAAGGAAACCTTTGGCAAATGACTTTGGGCTTGCGATTATTATAGGAGAAATGTAGGAATGGAGAGAGTATAGTGGCTATGTAGTTATTTTCCTGTCTCCATTGTTGCTTTACTTCATTTCTACGCTATCATTCTTTCTCAATTATTTTCGATTTTTTGGCAACGTCTCTTAATGATTTCAAGTACAATCCTTCCACTTTTTCTCTCGCCCATTCCGTTTTTCTCAAAAACGTCAAACTTGATTTGACACTTGGATTTTCATTGAAGCATTTAATATTAATGCGAGTCCCCAAATCTTCCCAACCATAGAAATTGGCTAAATGTTCTACAATTTCAGCCAAAGTGATGCCATGAAGTGGATTATTTTTTTGTTTTTCCATTGTTTATCCTTAAAATTTGAATTCAAAGTTACGATGTGTAATTTTGTAAACAATAATCGTATCAACAAACTGAATGCAAAACCCTCATCAACCTGTTTATTTCCCAAATCTTAACGGAGTTCGTTTTATCGCTGCCTTTTCTGTGTTGATTCATCATACCGAACAAATTAAATATTTGATGGGGTTAGACAATATTTATAGCAATTTTTTCATCAAAAATTTAGGAAAGTTAGGCGTAGGATTATTCTTTGTGTTGAGTGGTTTTTTGATAACTTTTTTATTATTAAGCGAAAAACAACGAAGAGGAGACATTTCAACCAAAGATTTTTATATACGAAGAGTTCTTAGAATTTGGCCCCTCTATTTTATCATTGTCATTTTAGGTTTTTTTGTTTTCCCAGTCATTCCAATCTTCAATGAACCGCTTAGAAATCAGTATTATTTTGATGAAGATTTTTTCAAAAGATTACCCTTTTTTCTACTCTTTTTACCCAATTTAGGATTCGTTTTTTATAGAGCTCCCTATTTATGTTCGCAAACTTGGTCGGTCGGAGTTGAGGAACAGTTTTACGCCATTTGGCCTTGGATCATTAAAAGTAAAAACCCAATCAAAACCTTCTTTAAATTACTGTCCGTATTTTTATTAATTTTAGGATTATCTTGGCTTTATGTGTTCAAAATCAGTGATTTATCCGAAATAACAAAGCAAAAAATTCAAGATGGATTAGCCTTATTTTTTAGTCAATTCAGGATTTTAACGATGGTGATTGGAGGAATTGGAGCGTATTTAGTGTTTGAAAAGAAGGATAAAGTTCTGTCCATTTTATTTAGAAAAGATGTTCAAATTGTGGTGTATTCAATCTTGTTTTTGATGTTAGGAACTGGTTTTCATGTACCTGGAATCAATATGGAATTTTACGGAATTTTCTTTTGCTTTTTTATTCTGAATGTTTCCCAAAACCCCAAGACAATTTTCTATCTTGAACAGAAAATTATTCACTATTTTGGTAAAATTTCTTACGGAATATACATTTATCACCCAGCCGTTATTGTACTTTGCGTAAACTCTATTCATTATTTTATGGGTAAGAATTTATCAAATCTGACCTTTAATTTGATTTTGTATCCCTCAGCATTTTTACTGACAATCGCCGTTTGTGAATTATCATTTCGTTTCATAGAAACACCTCTTTTGAAGTTGAAAGACCGATTCAACCGCTAATGAAAAAGCTTAAACCTTATTCAGATTTGAGCTTTTCTACAGTCAAAATTGATTTTATTTCTTATCAAGTAGCTTCCCTTGCAAATCAATAATTTGTTTTTGCATTCCAATAACATCATCGGCTTTAATTGCCACATATCCAGTACGAGGCTCTTCAACAACTGACATATTTTTTATAGTTGTCTCTCCTGTAAGATAGGCAACATTAACATCAAGGGTCGCAGCGATTCTACTTAATTGCGAATATTTCGCATCATTTCTGTTCAAAATTGCGTGCAAAGTAGCCTCCGTAATTTTTGACTGTGTGGCAAGTTGTAGTAAGGTTATACTTTTTTCTGCCACTAATACTCTGATTTTGTCTTCTATCCTTTTCATAATTCGATAAAGTGGTAAGGAAATTTATTCACTAATAAAATAAACTATTTTTTTTGAATAAACTTCAATAAAAAAGATGCGTTTGATTTTGAGTTATACTCATATAAATATAGTTTTGTGTAAATATAAGAATTTTAAAAAATAATACGTCATAAACCTTTGTAGAATTCAAATATTGAAAATTAACAGTTTAAGTAATAAATAAACATGAGAATTTCTATTGTATGTTTTTAGTTTATATATAACAGAAATTGTACAACACAAATATAATTATTTTACAGCTACATGCCACAAAAAGACTTAAAAAAACGTCTAAAATACTTAAAAATAGGATTAAAGCCTGCAAAGAATTTCTTCCAAATAATTGGAGACAACAAATTATTATACTTGCACCAGAATACGACAGCCTAAAAGGAGCGAGACTAATAGATAATGTATCCAAATTACGTTCATCCGATTTGGGGTTGACAGAACTTATCGAAACAATAATTAAAGATTTCAATACTAAGAATCATAGAAAAGACATAGATACTGAATAAAATTCTTGTGAATAGTAGAAAATTGATAAACAGTGGCGGCTGTTGAACCAGTTAATACTCACACAAGAATTTTACATAAAAAGCCTCGCATTATAGAAATATGCAAGGCTTTTTTTAATGTCTATCTATTCATCAAATTATACTTATTACTTCAAAATTAAAAAGTACCTTATTTCAAATTAAGTTTTTCAAGTTCAATAATTTCTCCCGTTTCTTTATTCTTCAAAATTACTTTTGTGTCCCCATTTGAAAGAATTTCATCTTTGATAAACCAATGTTCAGCATCATATTCTTGATAAACGGAAGGTTTTGAAAGTCCTTCTTGTCCTCTCCAAACGGGCAGATTTACTGGTTCCCACAATTTAGTTTTTGCAGATTTATAGGCAGCATCAATAATAGAATTTACTACGTAACCATCATAAAAAGATTCTTGCGGTAAACGACCTTCTTCAATGGCGTTGAACATATCCGTAAACATGTGCGTATATCCTAATTCGTGGGCTTCATCGCCCACTGGAAATAGCCAACCCGTAGCAGATTCGGCTTTTTCCGCTACATATCCACCTTCACCCTTGCCCGTTGTAAACATCTCAAAACCAGTTCGCAAGAATGAATTGGTCCAAATTGTGCCTTCCGTTCCCATCACCTCATCACGCAAATCCATGCCACCTCTGAACGTCCAAGATACTTCAAACTGCCCAATTGCTCCGTTTTCATACTTCACCAGACCGATGGCATGGTCTTCTGCATCAATTGGCTTCACTTGCGTATCTGCCCAGCACATCACTTCAACGGGCTTAATGTCTTTTCCAATAAAATTCCTGGCAATTTCAATGCAATGGCAACCCAAATCGAGGATTGCACCGCCACCCGCCATTTCAATATTCCAAAACCAATCAGAATGTGGTCCAGGGTGAGTTTCACGGGATTTTGCCCATAGAACTCTGCCAATGGCTCCATCTTTTACACTTTGAACGGACTTTAAGAATTTTGGGGTATAGCAAAGATCTTCCAAATAACCACCAAAAACGCCTGCTTCTTCACAAGCCTTGGTCATGCGAAGTGCTTCTTCAGCGGTTCTTCCCAAAGGTTTTGTACATAATACCGCCTTTTTATGTTTCACACAAAGCATAACCGCCTCTTCGTGAATATGATTTGGTAGGGCAATAACCACCACTTCTGTTTCGGAATGAGCAATGGCTTCTTCCATTGAAGTGGTAAAATTTGGAATTGAATAATCCGATGCGAAACGTTTTGCCGTTTCTTCTTTACGGGCATAAACCACCTCCACACGGTCACGACCCCGTTGTCCGTGTAATGAATCAGCGTAAAAACGACCGATAAAACCTCCACCAAGAATACAAACTTTTGCCATAGTAATAAGAAGAATCCCCCCGACCCCCGAAGGGGGAGTTTTTTAGATGATAAATTATTCTGATTCCTCAGAGGTTAAAGGAATTTTATTTAGACTATCTTTCCAATAATTCCCTTTTTAGGGGTTGAAACGACTGACACTTTTTGACTATTATTATCTTTAAAAAATATGATAAACAGTATTAAAACCAACGCCGCAATGCCCGCAGGAATCATCCATACGCCATTCCAATTGTGCGTAACTACGCCCGCTGCATCGGTGAGCGTATATTTATCCAACACAATCCCTGATAATTTTGAGCCAATTCCCATACCGATTCCGTAGGTTGCCAAAGTGATGAGTCCTTGGGCGGAATTCTTAATTTTTTCTCCCGCTTTGTTATCGGTATAAATTTGACCCGTTACAAAGAAGAAATCATAACAAACACCGTGAAGAATAATGGCTAAATACAAAATCCATTCCGACGAAATTCCATCACCGTATCCAAAGCAAATAAAACGGACAATCCAGGCAATTAAACCTACAATAAGCATTTTCTTAATCCCGAATTTCTGTAATGCAAAAGGAATCATAAGCATAAAAAGCACCTCAGAAGCCTGTCCAAGTGACATTTTGTTTTCCACATTTGTCATATTTGATTCCGTTAACGACAAATTAGCATGAGCATAATAAAATGCCAAAGGAATACAAACCAAAACCGATGAAATAAAGAAAATGGTGAAAGATCGGTCTTTAAAAAGCACAAAAGCATCCGTTCCTAAAATCTGAGAAGCCGTTGCCTTTCCCGTTGCTTTTGGAGGCGTATTAGGCAAAGTGAATGAAAATAATCCCCATACAATAGAAGTAAACATTGCAATTTGGTAAATAGCAACTTTGTCTCCCAACCCATAAAAACCAATAATATTCGTGACAACAATCCACGCAATCGTTCCCAAAACACGAATGGCAGGAAATTCTTTGCCTGGGTCTTGCATTTGATTCATGGCAATTGAACTCGACAAAGCTAAGTTTGGTGCAAAAGTCAGTGTATAAGCCAAAATATACCAGAAGAATTTATCAGGGTCTTGATTTTGAATCAATAAATATAAAATACCTGCACCAAATAAATTTAGTACGCCCATTACTTTTTGGGCTGAAAAGAAACGGTCGGCAATCATTCCCACAAAAAAAGGTGCAATAATTGAAGCAATTGAAAAAGTGGCATAAGCACTCCCAATTTGGTCACCCGAGGCTTTTAGGGTTGTAAAAAGATACTTTCCCATTTGCCCATACCATGCTCCCCACGTGAAGAACATCAGGAACATCATCACCATCAATTGAATTCGAGTGGTTAATTTCATAGTTTTGGTTTGTTGCAAAATTTGGGTTAAAATTAAGATATCTTTTAATAGAATCTGTCATTGCTTTAATAAAAAATACCAATTTTAGAAAATGACTTGGATTTTGAGAAGATGTATTATTTCTACTTTGGTATCATTTTAAGTAAGTGTTGAAAATATTTAGGAAAAGAAATGAATTTATTTGTAGATACAACAATCTTTCTTCATATTTACGACGAAATTGAATTATGTGTGAAGTAAACGTTCCTTGCTTTTTGCTTTAAATTGATGCAGTAAATTTATACCATCGAAAGATTCTGTCAGTTTTGTGTTTGTATTATTCTGTTACACAGGGTTTTAGTTAAACAACATTAAAATTCCCAAAAACTGACATGAGGTTACGGTCACCCGCCAATGAACCGTAACAATAATGGGGCATAGCACCGCCAAGTTATGTCCCTATTTTTTTGATAAACAAATCCCAATTGCTGAGAAGAGGGGCGGTGTTCTGTCCTTCAACCGATTATCAGTTATCAGTTATCTACAAATCCTCTCTTTTTATCATGAGTTGCTTTGTGTTCACATTTATTCCTTTATTTTCTCCCACTTTCTATTACCATTTTCTCTTTTCTTCTTTAAGTTTCGTTTTAAATTTCTCAAATTCTTCTTGTAGTATAACCACCTCACTTTCAAACACTTGAAAGTCGCATTTTTTTGCTTTTTCTTCAATTATTCTGGTTATTTCGTGTAATCTCATTGCTCCCAAAGTGCCAGCGTTTCCTTTTAAAGTATGTAATTCACCTTGCACTTGCTTGCAATTATTGGCTATGAATCCTTCAATGGCATTCGCAATTTGCTCAGTCGCTTCCTCTTCAAATTCTTCTAAAATGGAAGCCACAAAACTCATATCTCCTCCAACGCTATCCGAAAGTTGTTTAATAATTTCTGAATCAATAATTTGAAAACCTTTGAGGTCGTAGGGATTAGGGATTAGGGATTGGAGTTTAGAGATTAAGTAATTAGTTGTAGGTAAATGGTTATTAGCATCGGATGATAGATCATTGTTAGTTGTTAATTGTTCGCTGCTAATTGATAGCCGAACACCGCCCGACTGTTCACTATTTACTGTTAATTGTTCATTGTTAACTGTTAACTGTTTCCCCACCCACTCCGCAACTTTCCTCACTAAAACTTCCGCACGAATTGGTTTTGGAACATAATCGTTCATGCCATTAGCCATAAAACGATCTCGGTCTTCTTTCATGGCGTAGGCAGTCATGGCAATTATTGGGGGTAAGTTTTTATTATTTTGCCTTAAAATCTGGGTAGTTTCAATGCCATCCATTTCGGGCATTTGAATATCCATGAAGATAATATCGAAGGGTTTATCCAAGATTGACGCTTGAACTAATTTAATAGCTTTTTGTCCAGAATCTGTCGTTACGACCTCACAACCCGATTTTTTAAGAATTTCACTGGCTACTTTTCTGTTAGTTGCATTATCGTCAACGACCAATAAATAAGGGTGATAGGTATCAAAATGGTTAAGAATTTTATAAACGGGTTCGTCTTTTTTCGCCATCATTGGACTAATATCAGTCTGTTTGATTTCTATGGTAAACCAGAAAGTTGAGCCTTTTCCCCACTCGGAAGTTACGCCAACTTCGCCTTTCATCATTCTGCATAATTCTTTGGAAATCGCCAAACCCAAACCCGTTCCACCAAAAGATTTCTTCGTAGAATTATCCACTTGTTGAAAAGCATTGAAGAGAATTTTTAGATTTTCCTCTGAAATTCCGATTCCAGAGTCAATAATTTCAACCTTAATTCGATTGAATTTCCCTCTTTTTTCAATTAAACTTGCCTTGATTTTGACGATGCCATTCTCGGTAAATTTTAAAGCATTCGAGGTAAAATTAGAAAGAATTTGGAGCAAACGAGTCTCATCAGCAATGACAAATTCGGGTAAATTATCATCAAATTCGGAAATAATTTTATTGTTTTTCGCAATTGCTACTTGATTAAAAAGCGATTGTAATCTATCAAAAATATCTTTAAAAACCAATGGAGCTTCATTAAGAGACATTTTACCCGCTTCAATTTTTGCTAAATCTAAAATATCATTCAAAATATGAAGGAGCGTTTCGGAAGATTTACGAATGGTTTGAACGTAATCTTTTTGTTCGTCATTCAAAGGCGTATCAATCATTAAATCAATCATACCAATTACGCCATTCATGGGTGTACGAATTTCGTGCGACATATTCGCCAAAAACCTTTCCTTTACTTTTAAAGAACGTTCGGCTTCATTCTTGGCTTTAACGATGTCTTGTTGATATTTTTTTAGGTTGGTTATGTCACGCCCAATACCAGAAACCTCCTCAATATTATCATTATTTTTGATGGGATTTAAGAAAACTTCCACCCATTTTTCTTCTCCATCGGTTGTATCTAATTGCACTTCAAAATGCTGTTGCTCGCCTTTGAATGCTTCTTTATATTTATTTTCTAAAACTTTTCTATCCGTTAAAGAAACCATTCTGAAACCCACTTTTTCGGTGCTAAATGCTAATTGTGGCTTCATACCCAACTGACTTTCAATGAGTTGCGAATATTCTTGATTAAATGAAGTTAAAGACATTCTACGATTTACCGACCACATTAAATGTGAACTTCCTTCAATAATTGCCGTTAATCGGGCTGTCTCACGGGCAAGCATATCCTCGGCTTGTTTGCGGGCAATAGCAAGGGCAACTTGTCCTGAAATGAAATCCAATAATTCTAAATCCCGTTGTTCATATTTATTTTGGCGTTCATAAGATTTCAACCCAATAATACCAGTAACCTTATTTCCAATGCGTAAAGGCACACAAATCATTACTTTTGGCACAACGCCGTAGAGATAAATCGTTTTGTTTTCTGCTAATTTGTAAATGTCTTCGTCCCTAAGAATCAAGGGTTTATTGGCAGCAATGGCATATTCTGTCAGACCGTTTCCCAATTTTCTTTTGGTAAAATGAACACGACTATCAAAATATTCGTCAATGTAATAAGGGAAATATAAATACGATTTCGCTGAATCATATTGAGCAATAAAGAAGTTTTTTACATCAATCACTTTCCCTAATTCTTCGTGAATATTAACGTATAAATCATCTAAATTGGTGGAACGAATGGTAGCTTGGGCAATGTTTGAATACAAATTTGAAGACCTTTCTGCCCGAACTTTTGCCGTTGAATTGTGGAAAATACAACGATATGCGGTGGGCGTTTCTTTGTCATAACGACAATTTACTGACCCCGAAAGATACAATCTGCGTCCATCTTTTCGTCTAAAAACCACTTCAAAATCAGCAATTTTATCACCATTTTTTATTTTCTCAAACTTCAAAAGTGCTTCTTCCGCAAAATCAGGATGCAAAATATCTTTTAACCGTAACGTTGCCAATTCGTCGGATTCATATCCCGTGATGTCTAACCACGCTTTATTGACGTACAGAAATCGCCCTGACATACTGATTAACTGAATTAAATCGGAGGTGTTATTGATGATGTCTTGAAGTTGAGCGTTTGTGCGTGCCAAAGCCTCTGAAACTTTGCGACGTTCAGTTATATCTTCACCAATAACGGTTAAATATCTAATTTCTTCGGTAGCATCATTAAAAATGGTTGAATTGAGTTCAACGAAGCGAATCTGATTAGATTTAGTGAGCATCGTTCGTTCCTTTTCTTCAAACATCCCCCCTTTTTCCATGGCATCTTTAAAGGATTTTATCCGCTTTTCTCTCTCATCAGCAGGAACGAGAATATCGAAGAAATTTTTACCAACCAATTCATTCAAATCATACCCTAATATTTTGATTGCGAAGGTATTACAAAATACAATTATTCCCGTTTCGTCCAAAACGATACCAATTAAATTAAGATTTTCAACGGTTTTTTCTAATTCAGAAGCCATCGAAAGTGGCATTTCTCCCGCCCGTTCATTGACTTCCAAAACCCGTAATTCCTTTTTAAGATGACGAATTTCAGTAATTAAATCTTCCTTAGTTTTGTGAGTCCAACGCATTTTTCAGTTATCAGTTAGCAATTAACAATTATCAGTTTAGAAATGTATTAACAAGTTAATTTTAAAGTTTAGCCTAAAAGTACAAAATTCAACGTAATTTTAAGGTATAAATAAAGGCAATCAACTCAAAAAAACTGTTAATTGTTGATTGTTAATTGCTAATTGAAAAGATGGACGTTAGGGCAAAAAAGAGTTTAGGGCAGCATTTTCTTCGGGATTTGGATGCGGCAAAAAGTATCGCAGATTTAATGTCAAGGCACGGTGATTATGACCAAGTTTTGGAAATTGGTCCTGGCATGGGGGTTTTGACGCAATATCTTCTGAAACATACTGAATATCAAACAGATGTGGTTGAACTCGACCGTGAATCGGTGGAATATTTGAATACTTATTATCCACAATTGCGTGGGAGAATTCACTCGGCAGACTTTTTACATTTGAATTTAGAAAAGTTTTTTAATGGTAAAAAGTTCGGGATTGTGGGTAATTTTCCTTACAATATTTCATCTCAGATTTTATTTAAAGTCTTAGATTATAAGGACTTAGTGCCAGAAGTGGCGGGGATGTTTCAGAAGGAAGTTGCCGTAAGAATTGCCTCAAAACCTGGCAATAAAGATTACGGAATTTTGAGCGTTCTGTTGCAGGCTTTTTATGATATTGAATACTGTTTTTCTTTGGGTCCAGAAGTATTTTCACCACCGCCAAAAGTAAATTCGGGCGTAATTAGATTGAAACGAAATAACGTTACTGACTTGGGCGTATCGGAAAGTATGTTTAAATCAGTGGTAAAAATGGGCTTTAATCAAAGAAGGAAAACGCTTCGAAATGCTTTAAAAGCCTTACAATTACCCGATAATCCGTACATGAGCAAACGGGCGGAACAATTGAGTGTTGCGGAATTTTTGGAATTGACAAAGATGGCGATGGAAGTAAAATTAAAAAATGAAGAACTTCATACAGAAAGAATCCCAGATGTAAACACAGTAGATTAACAAGATAAACTTATGGAGCAAATCACCAATCAACCCTTCGAACTTACGCCTTTTGAATTGACAAAAGAGTACATCGAAACATTACAGAATGCTATCAATCAGCAAGATAACGTGTTTATACTGGCTGAAATGGATGAATTATATCCCGCTGATATAACCAACATTTTGTATGAATTGACTGGTGAAGAATCCCACTATTTGGTCAGGTTATTAGATAAAAAGTTAGGGGCAGAAATCATTACCAACCTTGATACGGACGACCGCAAGAAGTTCCTCAAAAACTTTACGCCCCAAGAGATTGCTGAGTACGTTGATTTATTGGATTCTGATGATGCCGTTGATATACTAAATGAGCAACCAAAAGATGTTTCGGAAGATATTATTGGTTTACTGAAAGACAAAGAACAGGCTCGTTTTGTGAACGATTTGATGCACTATGATGAAGATTCAGCGGGTGGTTTAATGCAAAAAGAATTAATCAAAATTAATATCAAACAGTCTGTTACTGAGTGTGTTGAGGAAATTAGAAGGCAGGCAGAAGACGTTGAAAATGTCAATGCCGTTTATGTAGTAGATGATGATATTATTTTGCAAGGTCGAGTATCGTTGAAAAAGATTATCTTGGCAAAAAGAGGGTCAAAAATTGCCGATATTTATACGGACGATATAGTTTCCGTAAAAACCACCGCAACGGGTGAAGAAGTGGCGGATGTCATGCAAAAATATGACTTAGATGCCGTGCCAGTCGTGAATATTCAGGGGCGATTATTGGGTAGAATCACGATTGATGATGTGGTAGATTTTATCACAGAATCGGCTCAAGAAGATGCACAAGCCATGACGGGTATTTCGGAAGACGTTGAAGAAGATGATAGTATTTGGCTATTGGTTCGTTCACGTTTACCGTGGTTAATTGGGGGAATGTGTGGGAGTTTTTTGGCTGCAAAATTGATTGCTAATTTTGATGATATGTTAAAAGCGATTCCTGCCCTTGCATTTTTTATTCCTTTAATTGGTTCGACAGGAGGAAATGTTGGGATTCAGTCATCTTCAATCATCGTGCAGAGTTTATCGGATAAATCGGGTATTGATACACCATTGGGTGAACGACTTTTGAAGGTCATAAAAGTTGCTTTATTTAATGCTTCTATTGCTGGAATTTTTGCATTTGGAGGTTCATTATTGGTAGGTAATATAGAGGCGACACTTGCATTAACTGTCTCATTATCAATATTTTCCATAGTAATGTTAGCATCTTTGATGGGAACAATTACGCCGTTGATACTTAATAAATTTGACATCAATCCCGCAATTGCTTCGGGTCCATTTATCACCATCACGAACGACCTTTTGGGGTATGGGGTTTATTTGCTAATTGTTTATTTATTATTGACAAAATGATAGCGATTGTTCAACGAGTTTCAGAAGCTTTTGTCAAGATAGAGGGTAAAGTTAAAGGAGAAATTCAAATTGGTTTTGTTGTATTTTTGGGTATCACTCATACAGACACAAAAGACGATATTGAATGGCTTTCCAAGAAAATTGTGGGAATGAGAATTTTCTCGGATGAAGATGGTCGGATGAATTTAGATTTGAATTCCGTTCATGGTAATATTCTCTTAATCAGCCAGTTCACCCTTTATTCCAGTACAACAAAAGGCAATCGCCCAAGTTTCATGGCAGCCGCCCGACCTGAAATTGCCATTCCGTTATACGAAAAAATGATTTTTCAATTAGAAAAAGACTTGGGGAAATCTATTCAAACGGGTGAATTTGGGGCAGATATGAAAGTTTCATTAATTAACAACGGACCGGTAACAATTATCTTGGATTCAAAAAATAAGATGTAGAGAATGACAATAGAAGAGGCACAAAAAACCGTTGATGAATGGATTAAAACCATTGGCGTTCGGTATTTTAATGAACTAACCAACATGGCTATGCTCACGGAAGAAGTGGGTGAAGTTGCCAGAATTATTGCTCGCCGCTACGGAGAACAATCCGAAAAAGAATCGGATAAAAACAAAGATTTGGGCGATGAAATGGCTGATGTGCTTTTCGTGCTAATATGTCTTGCCAACCAAACTGGAATTAATTTAACGGAGGCTTTACAGAAAAATTTGGATAAAAAGACGAGAAGAGATGCGACAAGGCATTTGGAGAATGAGAAACTCAGGTAAATTCTCATACTCCTCTCTGTTGCAACAAAACAATCTCCTCAAAATCTTCCGAAAGTTTATGGCTTAATCTTTCAAAGATCTTGAAATATTTCATGTAATTATCATGATTTTTTAGATTAGGTTCGTAAGTTTCAATTGATTTAACCGTTGCGGCGGCCTCTTCCAAATTGCTGTAAACCCCTAATTTTGTGAATGCCAATAAGGCTGCACCCATCGCAACACTATCATGATTGTCGTTAATATGAACTGTTTTTCCGAACATATCTGCTAATATTTGAGTCCATAAAGGCAGGGAAGCGTAAGCTCCGTTAATGTAAATATCCTCAAAGTTTCGGTGCGTTTCAAGGATTTTGCCGATGCTATACATTTCAAATAAAATCCCTTCCAATGTTGCACGAACAAAGTGTTTTTGCTCATGATTGATGTTCAATCCAAAGTACATTCCACGAGCGTTTGCGTTCCATAGGGGAGCTCTTTCTCCTAATAGATATGGTAAAAAAAGTAATCCTTCTGAACCTGATTTCACTTGAGCGGCTATTTTGAACAAATCGTTTAAAACATCTTCAAATTCTGAGCCTTCTGAAAAATCACCAAATTGTCTGGCAAACCACTCAAAAACTACGCCTCCATTATTGGTTGGACCGCCTGAAATATAATAGCCGTCAGTCAATAAATAATTAAAAAATCGTTGCTTTTCATCACGTAAAACTTGTCTTCCCGCAACCCTTACAGCCCCACTCGAACCAATGGTGATGGTGGCTTTTCCTTCACCTATAATTCCAGCTCCTAACGTTGCTAAACAACCATCACTCGAACCAATAATTAATTTAGTTTTCTGGGATAAACCTAATGTTACGCAATACTCTTTTTTCAATGTTAAATCATCGTTGAAAACCGAAACAGGTTCCGAAAGTCGGTCAGCAGAAATTCCTGCAAAATTAAGCGATTCTTGATGCCAATTGAGTTTATGAATGTCAAAAAGTCCTGTTGAGGAAGCGATGCTGTGGTCAATTACGTATTCACCCGTTAATTGTTTAGTTACATACTCTTTAACAGAGATAAATTTATAGGTTTGAGCAAATCTTTCTTGGTCGTTATTTTTTAGCCAAGTAATTTTTATCAAAGGAGACATTGGGTGAATTGGCGTTCCAGTAATATGATAAATACTTTCATTTTGCGGTAATTTTTTTAATAATTCCGCTTCCTTTGCTCCACGATTATCCGCCCAAATAATGGCATTCCCAAGTGGATTGCCCCTTTTATCCACTGGCAAAACGCTGTGCATGGACGAACTAAAACAAAGGGCTTTCACCTTATATTTCTTCGGATGAATGTGTTCATTCAACAGATTTTTTAGGATATATAAAGTAGTAATAAAAATCTGCTCGGGATCTTGTTCACTATAATCGGGTTGTGGATGAAAGGTTGGGTACGAACCTTTTTTCCAGCAAATTACTCGCCCATTCATATCAAATGCGTGAATTTTAACTGCCGATGTATTAATGTCGATGGTAAGAATACAATCCATGATTTTCTAAGTAGGACAGGTTTCCAACCTGTCAGTTCAAGGTTTTCATAACAGGTTGAAACCTGTTCTACTCTTTTTTCCTAAACTCCCGAGGCGTATAACCCGTGAGTTTTTTGAAGGTTGATGAAAAATGCTGAGATGAATAAAACCCTGTTTCCAAGGCAATATCCGTTAAGCTCAAATCTTTCCTATTTAGTAATTTAATTGCTTCAGAAATTCTAATATTTATCAAATAATTCAAGGGTGAAAAACCAGAAAATGCTTTTACTTTTTCGGTAAATGCCGTAGTTCCCAAACCAACTAAACCTGCCATTTCTTCAACCGTCCACGGGTCTGACAAATTATCACGTAAAGTTTGTTCTAATTTTAAAAAAGTCTGCGGAAAATCCCTTCTGAGGTTATTTTGCTTGCTTAAATGCCTTACCGATGTAATTAAAAGTTCATCAATCAGATGGTTTATGCGAGTTCGATAACCCATTTCTTTGTTAAAAAACTCAATTTCGAGACTTTGGAAAATTTGCTGACAAGACTTTAAACGACTTAAAATTGGCTTTTTATTTAACGACAAAATTTTACCAATCACTCGTTGATCTGTTTCAGAAATTCCACTCCAATCTCCCAAAACTAACTCACCATTTTGTTCAAAAACGTGTGGTTTAATCGTTATCCACATCAAAGATCCAATGTCAAAAACCCCTCTATTCCCACCCATTAATTGCCACGGACAAGTCATGGAGGTATCATTCGGATAAAGCAAATATTGCTGTCCTTCGATATTCCAGTCAAATTTTCCTTCGGTAATAAAACAAATTTTGATGCCTTCACTACGTTTTATTACCTGAGAATGAAGCTGGATATGTTGAATTTTATGATTGGCAAACTCAATAATGTACGGAAAAGCCGCTAATTCTTTTGACTTTCCTTGATACAGTATAAATGGATTCATGGGTTTTAAAATCTAAAAGTAAAATTAGGTCAATTTTTTATAAAAATATTACAAAATTCACCGCTGTTAAAAAATGAAAGTTTTTCTTTAAATAATGATGAAACTTTGTGCCGTTGAAACTTTTCCTCATTAAAAATAATCATAAATGTTATGAAAAAATTTAGACTGAATGGTTTATTTATATTTCAAAAACTGCCCAAAATAAGCCTGGGATTAGTTTTTATCCTTTTTACTTTAACAGCTCTCGCCCAAGATATTCCCATAAAAGGGTTGGTTTCTGACAAAACCAACAGTGGGATTGCGGGCGTTGCAGTCAAAGTGAAAGGTACTAATAAAGGCACAAGCACAGATGCGACAGGGAATTATAAAATTTCCGTTGGCAATAATTCCACCTTAATTTTCAGTGCGGTTGGTTACGGAACAAAAGAAATTTCGGTTAGTAACAAAACCACGATTGATTTAACGTTGGATGATGAAGTCCAGAATCTATCGGAGGTTGTTGTAACTGCTTTGGGTATTAAGAAAGATGCAAAAAAGCTGGGATATTCAGTCTCTTCTATTACCCGTGAAGCAATTACTGAAAACCGTACGCCCAATTTTATGAACGCTTTGCAAGGACAAATTGCGGGTGTAAATATCTCTCCTTTGGGAACGGGACCAGCGGGAACTTCAAAGATTAGAATTAGGGGACAAAGTTCCATTTCAGGACAAAATAGCCCTCTAATCGTGGTAAATGGCATTCCGATTGATAATACAAATTTTGGAACGAATCCTAATAATGCGGGAGCCGACAACTCAATTGGGGTTCGTGGCGGTGGAAATACTTCCGATGGGGGCGATGGTTTATCAAGTATAAACCCCGATGACATCGAAAATATGACCGTTTTAAAAGGTGCAACCGCAGCGGCTTTGTACGGCTCACGGGCGAAAGATGGCGTGATTATGATTACCACAAAAACAAAAGGAGATTCAAAGGGAATTGGGGTAACTTATAATACTAATTTTACGAATGATACGCCCCTTGATTTTACCGATTATCAGTATATTTATGGACAAGGAGAAAATGGTATTCGACCAACAACTGCCAATCCAACATCGGGACAATGGTCTTTTGGGGAGAAATTTCAGCCAGGTATGACGCAGGTACTTTTTGATGGTGTAACCGTTCCTTATGTACCAGTTTACAACCGAATCGGTAAGTTTTTTAGAACAGGGACTAACTTTACAAATACCATTTCCATCTCTTCAACCACAGATAAAGGGGGACTAACTTTATCGTTTGCCAACATGGATAATAAAGGAATTGTGCCAAATAATTCCTTCAATCGGAAGACGATAAATTTAGGTTTTGCCTACGATATTTCATCAAAATTAAGTTTTGCGGGTAACGTGAATTACTCCAATGAAAACAACAAAAACCCTCCAAATATTGCCAATCAGGACAATTCAATTCCCACAGCAGTTTATAATATGGCTAATTCAATGCCCTTTGATTTGTTGGAAGCCAAAAAATTTGATGCTAATGGTAATGAATTTGTTTATTCAAGATTTAGAAATAGAACTAATCCGTATTTTACCCTTTCGCAACAGTTTCAAAACATAACTCGGGACAGAATTTTTGGTAATATTTCGATAAAATATAAATTATTAGATTGGCTTGCGGTTCAAGGTCGGGTTGGACAAGATTACTCGTCACGTGATCAAGATTATAACAATTTTCCAACGGGACACGCTACGTTGATACCCGCACCCGCTGGTTTTGTGAATGGTGTTTACACCCAAGAATCCCGTAGATTAAGAGAAACAAATGCTGATATTTTGATAACGGCGAACAAAACTTTTGGTGATTTTGGATTTGATTTAAACCTCGGCGGAAATCAAATGTATCGTCGTGCGGACGTAAATTCAACCCAAGTAACCGATTTTGTGGTTCGGGATTTATACACGGTAATGAATGGACGGGTAAAAGACCCAATTTATGGTTTATCTGAAAGAGCAGTAAATTCACTTTATGGAGCCGCAGAATTCTCTTACAAAAACTTCCTTTTCGTCAATGTGACAGCCCGAAATGATTGGTTTTCAACGCTTTCAAAAGAGAATAGAAGTATTTTATACCCTTCAATATCAGGTAGTTATGTCTTCTCTCAATCGTTCTCAAGTGTTCCCAATTGGTTGAGTTTTGGAAAGTTGAGAGTTGCGTATGCCGAGGTTGGTAGTGATACGGACGTGCCGCCCTATTCAAACATTTTATTTTACGGGATTAATGCAAACTTGTTTGCCAATCCAGCGGGAAATCTTCAACCCATTGGTGGTTCTGCGGGTGTAATTGTGCCAAATCCAAATTTAAAACCCATGCGAACGAATGAAGCTGAAATTGGTTTGGAGTTAAAATTATTTCAAAACCGACTTTCAATTGATTTAGCAGCTTATCGCAAAATAACATCCGACCAAATCGTGGCGGCACAAATTTCTGATGCTTCGGGCTTTAATTCCGCATTGATTAATACTGGGAAAAGTCAAACGAATGGACTTGAAATGTTACTTGGATTTTCGCCCGTAAAAAACAGCAATTTTCAGTGGAATGTTACTTTCAATGGGTCGTATAACATCACTAAGATTTTAAGTTTAGTAACTGATGATGATGGAACTCCCGAAAAGGATTACAATAAAGATAAAAAACCCGAAAGAATTACCACTGGAACGCACGTGTTCAACGGTGAACTTCGCCAAGTTGTAGGGCAAGAAATGGGGCAAATTTATGGTTTTGGTTTTAAAAGAAATGATGCTGGTCAAATGATTTTTGGCACGAATGGCATTCCTTTGAGAACCCCAGATTTGATTTCTTATGGAAGTGCTTTGCCAAAATGGACGGGAGGAATTACCAATTCGTTCAATTATAAAGGTGTTTCGTTGTCGTTTTTAATTGACTTTAAATTAGGGAATATGATGTTGTCGGGAACAAACTTTAATGCGGTTCGACACGGTTTACATCAAATGACTTTGGAAGGTCGTGAAGGTGGCGTGGTGGGCGTTGGCGTTACTGAAAAAGGAGAACCAAATACCGTAAAAGCCCCCGTTCAAGACTATTGGTCAGTCGTTAGAACGCAAGCAATTGTTGAACCTGTGGTCTATGACGGAGGGTATTGGAAACTTCGTCAAATTACGGCTGGGTACGATTTAAGCAAGTTTTTACCAAAGCGTTTTCCAGTAAAAGCGCTCAAATTAAGCCTTACTGCCAATAATGTTTTGATGTTAAAAAAGTGGATTCCAAACATTGACCCTGATTCATTTGGCTATTCTTCTGACAATTTGGTGGGCATGGAATCAACGGGTTTGCCAACGACACGGAGCTTTGGGTTTAACCTGAATGCTAAGTTTTAATGATGGCACACGGATTTACGCAGATTTAAAAAAATAATAAATTTTGTAATTGTGAAAATCTGACTAATTATTTTAAAATATAAAACGAAATTCTTATGAAACTTAATGATAAATATTTTTCTAAAATCCTGATATTGAGCGTATTACTTTCCTTTTTGGCAAGTGGTTGCGATAAAGGCTTTGATGATTTGAATGTGAATAGAACAGCCGCTTTGGCAGTCAATCCCGTTTTTACGCTCAATAATGCTACTATCAATACATCATTTCCTTCGGGGACGATTCTTTATGAAATTGGGATTGTTCAACAATTAGTTTCGCCAAATTCTGGGGTTTTGGTTGGAGCAAATTTCAATCAAGATATTCGAGAAAATACCCAACAAAATTGGCAACGTTATTATCGTTCGGTGATTCGTAATACGTATGATGTTATCAACACAACTAAGGCATTACCCGCAAGAGCAAATCTTTACAACATGGCTCGTATTTTGCAGTCTTATGCGTTCTTAGTTTTAACAGACACATACGGTGATATTCCATACTCAG
Source organism: Arcicella sp. (assembly GCA_043756925.1). Lineage (GTDB taxonomy): Bacteria > Bacteroidota > Bacteroidia > Cytophagales > Spirosomataceae > Arcicella. The sequence goes on from JAYVRF010000113.1 coordinate 20,760, forward strand.
AAGCTGGAAAGGGATATACTGAGCAAATATCATTGCCCAAATATGAATCTCAACAAATAGTTTATGCAGGAATTATTAAGGAATTAAACGAGGCAACTGCAGCTCTGGATGCTTCAAAAACGATTGAAACTGCCGACGTTCTATACGGTGGAAATGTTAATCTTTGGAAGAAATTTGGAAATTCTGTCTTGTTTCGGGTGGGTATGAGACTCACAAAAATTGATGTAACTCAGGCTCAACAATTGGTTCAAAAGGCCTTTCAAGCTGGTGTAATTGAACTCAATACCGAAAATGCTTTTATAAAACACGATGCCAATTACTTGAATGCCATAGGAGGATTATTAAATTCGACAGAATCAAGTAACATCTATTTGGCAGCACCATTTGTTAATTATTTACAACAAACCAACGACCCAAGATTACGTTCAATTGCTTTGCGTTATGTTGGGGCAAAATCAGGGGTTGAGCAAACTTCTTCCCGTTCCACAAGTGAGCCTAATTTACAAATTGGAATGCCTTTTGGGTTTGATAATGGTTCAATAAATTCGGAAGTTACGAAGTCAAAATTGGCAAGTTTTTATGATTACAGTCAGGTTGATAGAACCAGAATTGCGAAAAGTACCTCTCCCATGTTTTTAGTAACAGCTGCCCAAACGCAATTATTGTTGGCTGAGGCGGCACAAAGAGGATGGATTACGGGAACAAGTGCCGAGGCTTTTTTTAATCGTGGTGTAAAGTTGCACATGGAGCAAATGGCTATTTATGATGCTAATTCAGCGGTTTCTGCCTCGGCAATTGATGCTTATCAAAAAGCTAATCCTTATATTGCAAGCACCGCTTTGGAGCAAATAAATACGCAATATTGGATTGCCTCTTTCTTAAATGGACCAGAAGCATTTGCCAATTTTCGTAGAAGCGGATTTCCGAATTTATCGCCAAACCCATACCCAGGAAAAGGAATAAAAGGCAATTTTATAAGACGTTTGACTTATCCAAATTCAGAAATATCAGTGAATAGTGCCAATGTGAAAGAAGCTATAACTCGAATAGGGGCGGATGATTTGGACACGAAGGTTTGGTGGGATAAGTAATACGTTTAATTCAATAAATAATGTAGATTTGTTGTCTGAACTTGGATTACAAATCATCGTATCGTATCAGATTAATGGATTTTTTGGATTAAAATTCAATAATAAATCCCCAAATCCATTAATCTAATACGATTCGCAATCCTAATTCAGATAAAAAATCAGTAATCAAAAATATAATGCAAATAGGAATAATTGGATTAGGAAAAATGGGGTTTAACCTTGCCTTAAATTTGAAAAGAAATGGTTATGAGGTGATAGCCAATGATGTAAATACAGATTTTCTTCAAAAAATAGCCTCCGAAAATGTAAAAACTGCCCATTCGATTCAAGATTTATGTCAGCAATTAATGGAGAGAAAAATTATCTGGTTGATGGTTCCTGCGGGTGAAATTGTTGATGGTGTGATTGAGTCATTGATTCCTTTCCTAAACCAAAATGACATCATTATTGATGGTGGAAATTCCAATTACAAAGACTCTAAAAAGAGATATAACTATCTCAAAACCAAATTAATAGACTTCTTAGATTGCGGAACATCGGGTGGAACTTCGGGAGCTTTAAATGGGGCTTGCACGATGATTGGAGGTGACATTGAAGTATTTAATTACGTTGCAAAAGTCTTTAAAGATATTTCGGTAACGGATGGATATTTACACACGGGAGAGGCTGGAAGTGGACATTTTACCAAGATGGTTCACAACGGAATTGAATACGGAATGATGCAATCAATTGCGGAGGGATTTGAGGTTTTTGAACATTCAGAGTTTGATATTGATTTTCAAAAGACTGCCAAAATGCTCAATCACGGCTCAGTCGTGAGAGGTTGGTTGATGGAATTAACCGAAAATGCTTTCTCGAAAGACCCAAATTTAGATTCAATTAAGGGCATCATGCACTCGTCGGGCGAAGGAAAATGGACACTGGAAACGGCTTTGGATTTGGGTGTTCCAACACCCGTGATTGCCATGTCCGTCATGATGCGTTATCGTTCCCAAATGACCGATACCTTTTCAGGAAAAGTGGTTGCAGCATTAAGAAATGAGTTCGGCGGTCATGCAGTTGAGAAAAAATAACTTACGCTAAGATGATTGGAACGCAGATGAGACTGACCGCCCGTCTTGATACTTTGCAACACAGATTTAAGAGGATTCCTTAAAATTAGATGTTAAAAACTCTTTCATTTCACAAATCCAATTACAATAAATTTATATTTTTATCCACTAAAACTTAGCACTAAAATTTGCGTAAATCTGCGTTGCCGAAGGCATCTGCGTCATCTGCGTGCCAACCGTTCCAACAAATTAATGAATCAATTTTATATAGGCATAGATATTGGGACAACCGCTACGAAAGCTATGGTTTTTACCAGAGAGGGAAAAGTGGTTGATTATTGTTGTATTAACTATGAAATGCACCACCCGCAACCCGATTGGAGCGTTCAAAAACCTGCCGAAGTTTTGAAAGCAGTCGTTGATTGTATCGAAAAATTGACCCAAAAAATTAACCCCCAATTCATCAGTTTTAGTGCTGCCATGCAAAGTCTAATTGCAGTAGATTCAGACGGAAAACCCTTGACAGATGCAATTCTGTGGGCGGATAATCGTGCTTCTAAAATTGCTCAAAAATTACGTTTGAGTATTTTGGGGCAGCAATTTTACGAAAAAACGGGTATCCCCATTCATACGTTTTGTCCGATGACAAAGATTCTTTGGTTAAAAGAACATGAACCCGAAATCTTTAAAAATACTTACAAATTTATCAGTTTGAAAGAGTACATTTGGCATCATCTCACGGGTGAATATGTCATAGATTCTTCAATGGCATCTGGAACGGGCATGATGAATATTGAATATTTATGTTGGAATCATGAAATCTTGGAACATTTGGGCATTTCCCAAAATAAACTTTCTACCATTGTTTCACCTACTCATACCGCCAAAAGTTTATTAAGAAATCATACATTAATCTTGGGTGGAGGAGATGGAGCCTTGGCAAATTTGGGAACGGGAGCCATGAAAAAAGGCAGAATGTCGTTAACAATTGGAACAAGTGGAGCCGTGCGTTTACCAATTGAAAAGCCTTTTATTGATTCAAAAATGAGAACGCAATGCTACCATCTCATCGATAATCAGTACCTTACCTTAGGAGCGGTAAACAACGGAGCGATAATTTTACAATGGTTAAAAGAAGCAATCCTACAAACCACCGAATCTTTTGATGAATTAATATCTCATGCTCAAAACGTACCCGCTGGGTCAAATGGGTTAATTTTTGTGCCTTATTTATTAGGAGAAAGGGCTCCAATTTGGGATGCCTCCGCCCAAGGAACACTCTTGGGAATTACTATAAATCACACAAAAAATCACATTATTCGGGCAACCCTCGAAGGAATTTTATTTGGACTATTGAGTATAACTGAAATATTAATTCCTGATAAAAAGGAGCGAGAACAAACTATCATCATGGCAAGTGGCGGATTCACTAAAAATGATGTTTGGTTACAGATTGCCGCTGATATTTTTCAAATGAAAGTGGCAGTTTCTCAGGAAATTGAAGGCTCTGCTTGGGGAGCAGTTCTCATTGGTTTTATGGCTTTTAGTATCGAATCAAATAACACAGAAATTGAAGAAAAAATATTTCTGCCAAATAAAGAAAATGAACTTGTTTATCAAGAAAATTTTAGGAAATTCAGTAAAATATATGAGGCTTTAAAAGATTTGTAAATTACCTAAAACACTATTCAAATGACCCTTCTGACCATTGCCATCTGTATCGGACTCTTAGTTTTATTAATTACTTGGGGAAAAATAAATCCCTTCTTAGCCTTCCTTATTGTTTCAATTATTGCTGGTATTTCAATGGGGATTCCCGTAGAAAATATTGGCAAATCTCTCCAAAAAGGCATTGGAGATATGTTAGGTTCGTTGATTATTGTGATTACCTTGGGGGCAATGTTAGGAAAAATTGTGGCAGAAAGTGGAGCTGCTCAAAGAATTGCCTCCGTGATGATGAACATTTTTGGCGAAAAAAATATTCATTGGGGATTAGTCTGCACGGGTTTTATTATTGGCATTCCGCTTTTCTATAATGTGGGTTTTGTGTTAATGATTCCCCTAATTTTTTCGGTGGTTAATCAATATAAATTGCCAGCCGTTTACGTGGGTCTACCGATGTTAGCTTCACTTTCGGTTGCTCATGGATTTTTACCTCCTCATCCTTCACCAGCGGCATTAGTTGCTCAATTTAGTGCCAATATGGGCATTACTTTATTGTATGGTTTTGCCATTGCCATTCCTGCTATCATTATCGGAGGACCCGTTTTTGCTACTACTTTAAAGAAAATACCTTCAAAACCCTTAAAAACTTTCCAGAACGAAACCCTTCCCGAAAACCAATTACCAAGCACGTTTAATAGCTTTTTTACGGCACTTTTACCCGTGTTCTTATTAGCTTTCACAACCATAGTATCAGTTTATACGAAGAACAATCTAACCCTAAAATCCATCAGTTCCTTTATCGGTGACCCGCAAATTGTGATGTTAATTTCAGTGGCGGTGGCTACTTATACACTCGGAATTAAGATGGGTTTTACGATGAGAAAAATCATGGATTATTACACTCATGCGGTCAAAGATGTATCTATGATTATACTGATTATTGGTGGAGCGGGGGCTTTCAAACAGATACTAATTGAAAGTGGGATAAGCAATGAAATTGCGGAAGTATTAAAAAATTTACCCCTTAATCCCTTGATTATCGGATGGTTAGCAGCTGCGGTTATACGAATTTGTGTAGGTTCAGCGACGGTGGCAGGACTCACAACCGCAGGAATAATTGCTCCGATGGCTCAACAAACAGGCGTGAATCCTGAGTTAATGGTATTGGCAATTGGCTCGGGAAGTTTAATGTTTTCGCACGTAAATGACCCTGGTTTTTGGTTGTTCAAAGAGTATTTCAATTTGAGTATTCGAGACACCATTCGTTCATGGTCAATCATGGAAAGTATTGTGTCGGTGGTGGGGATAATTGGGGTAATGATTTTGAATTTTGTGGTCTAAAATTTCACCTTTATTAATATTTGGATAAGTGAAAACAATTTGTTTGATATTTTTTACATTTGTATACAAATAAGAAAGGCACGATAGTAAGAACACAACAATTCGACCCGCCACTTAAATTGAATCGTCCAAGTCATACATATTATGATTATAGCAAAAAAAAAGCTAAAAACGGTTAGTTTTATGAGTCGTTATATTTCAGAGTTACTTAAAATAAGAGTCATTCAAAGAGCAAACAGTTGTTGTAAATATTGTTTGATGGAAAATGACGTATCGTTTATTCCGCATCAAATTGACCATATAATTAGTTTAAAATATGGAGATTCAACCAGTTTTAACAATTTGGCTTATGCTTGTTTTCATGCAATAAAACAAAGGGAGTGATATTGGAACAATACTTTTACCTAATAAAATTTATATCAGATTTTTTAATCCAAGAATTGATTATTGGAATGAACATTTTGAACTTGAAAACGGAGTGATTTATGCTCAAACTGATATTGCCAAAGCAACTATTAAACTTTTGAAAATGAATGAGATTGATAGAATTATTGAAAGAAATGGATAAACCTCCTTCTTCCTATTCTAAAAATAATCCAATAAAATTTGCGAATCCAAAAGATTGACGTACCTTTGTGCAAAATTAGTACAAAACAACATCCGCACGTCTCTGTGTTTGCTTCGTTGGCACGAAGCACTTCTTCTAAGAGAGGTTTAGTTAACGGTTTGAAGGTTAATTGTTGAAATTTTTCAGCTCATAACTCATAGCTTACAACTCATAACTCCTCAGGTCGGTCTCCCAGAGCTTTAACGGATGTTCGGGCATCATTAAAGCAAAATTATTACAAATCAATTAAAAATTAGTCGCAGGAAACGAGTGGAGCATCATGCCGATGCCCTAATCATTCTTCATGTCGTTAGATGTGACGCAGAAAAATCATGAGTGAAATCGCAAGATTAAGATTTG
>JAYVRF010000114.1:0-7166 GCA_043756925.1 Arcicella sp.
GGCTTTAAATATCTTGCGTGAAACTGTGATGGGGCGTGAATTATTTGATGCTGCTTTCAAAGAATACGCTCGTCGTTGGGCATTCAAACAACCTTATCCAGCCGATTTTTTCCGCACCATGGAAGATGCTTCGGGTGTAGATTTAGACTGGTTTTGGAAAGGTTGGTTTTATGGGGTAGAGCCTGTAAATCAATCACTTGAAAACGTGGAATGGTTTGGGATTGATAAAGTTGACCCTACGCAAAAGAGTGATATTGCCCGTAAAGATGCCGCCGCAAAACGTGAGACGATGAGCAATATTCGTAATAAAACAGACATCAAAAAAACGGTCGTAGAAGAGAATCCAGATATGAAAGATTTTTATAATTCTTATGACCGATTTGCTACTAATGAGGGCGATAAAAAGAAATATGACCAATACATGGCAGGGTTATCAGAGGATGAAAAGAAATTAGTGGATGCCAACAAGAATTTTTACGTCTTAAATCTGAAAAATAAGGGCGGTTTACCCATGCCCGTTATCGTACAAGCAAATTACGAAGACGGAACAAATGAAGTTTTCAGAATTCCAGCTGAAATATGGCGTTTGAATGATAAGGAAGTAAAAAAGGTAATTCCAACGGATAAAAAAGTAAGGAAATGGACATTAGACCCATTCTTTGAAATTGCGGATATTGACACGGAAGATAACGCTTTTCCACGTGAACCAGAGCAGCCTTCAAGATTCCAAGTGTTCAAAGGGCAACGTCCACCACAACCCAATCCAATGCAGGATGCACAGAAGAAATCGGGTTCTGCGGTGCAAGGGGCTAAGAATTAAAAATTGCTTTGTAAAACCCAAAAAGGTCGTTCCAAATCGGAACGACTCTCTTTTTATATCTTTAAAAACCCCAAAAACCCTATAAAAAAAAGTTGCCCAGACGGAAACCATCTGAGCAATCTTAGTAAATAGTTCTACACCTATTAAGTACAAAGATACCCCTTTTTTATGTTCAATGTCAAGGGAAATTTAGATTATTTTATAAGATATACATCATTATTGATTAAATGGAAGATAAGCGGGGGTAATTTGCATTTTATGCTTAATTTTGCGGTTCAAAATACGCTTATGAAGCCCATAGAAAGCCATCTTTCCCAGATTCTCGAAGCACGAAAACAACAATCACTTTTTCGTACTTTACAAACACAAAAAAACCTTACAGATTTTTGCTCCAACGATTATCTTGGATTTTCCCAAAAATTGAAGCAAAATTCTGAAATTTATAGTTTTTCAGCGGGTGCAACAGGGTCAAGATTATTGGCAGGAAATACGCAATTTATAGAAGATTTAGAACAAGAAATTGCCGATTTTCACGGGGCAGAAGCGGGATTAATTTTCAATTCTGGATATGATGCCAACGTGGGACTTTTGTCATGTTTACCACAAAAAAACGACCTACTTTTCACCGACGAACTCATCCACGCCAGCATGATAGACGGTGTCAGATTGAGCTATGCCACAAGGTATAAATTTAAGCATAATGATGTGGAAGATTTGGAGAGGAAGATAGCCCCCGAAGCGTCGGTCGCCTCCAAAGAGGGAGCTTTCGAGACCGATTTTGACTCCTCCTCTGGGGGTTGGGCGACCGACGCTTCGGGGGCTATCTTCATCGCTCTCGAATCCGTCTATTCAATGGATGGCGATCTGGCTGATTTAGAGGGATTTGTTAATTTATCAGAAAAATATGGAGCGAATTTAATTGTTGATGAGGCTCATGCAACGGGTGTTTTTGGTAAAAATGGTCGTGGATTAGTTTGTGAATTAGGGTTGGAAGATAAAATTTTTGCCCGTGTTATCACGTTTGGAAAGGCTTTGGGATGTCACGGGGCAATTGTTTTAGGAAGTAAGGTTTTACGAGATTATTTGATAAATTTTGCTCGTCCATTTATATATTCTACTGCCGCCCCAATGCACACCCACGAGAGCGTTCGACGAGCTTATCAATTACTAAAATCACCTGATTTCTCAAATATTAAACTTCATTCACTAATTCGCTTTTTTAAAGAACAAGCAAAACAAGTGCCTGATTTAGAAATAATTGAAAGTCCATCAGCCATTCAATGTATAATTATTCCAGGGAATGAAAAATGCAGAGAAGTTGCTTTGAAATTACAAAACGCAGGCTTAGATATTCGCCCAATAGTTTCACCAACCGTTCCAAAAGGACAGGAAAGATTAAGAATTTGTTTGCATGAATTTAATACAAAAGAGGAGATTTTACGAATATTTAAAGTGCTAAAATAATGATTATGAAACAACAATACATCATCGCAGGAATTGGAACTGAAATTGGTAAAACTTTCATTTCCAGCATTTTGACGGAATCTTTACAGGCAGATTATTGGAAACCTATTCAGTCGGGAGCTTTGGATTTTACAGACACTGATACCGTCAGAAGTCTAATTTCCAATGACAAAACAATTTTTCATCCAGAGACATATCGCCTCAATCAACCCATGTCTCCACACGCTGCGGCAGCAATTGATGGCGTTGAAATTGAGTTATTAAAATTTGAAATACCACAAACCGATAACCATTTAATCATAGAATTAGCGGGAGGAATTATGGTACCTTTAAATGACCAAGAAACGAACTTGGATTTGATTAAAAAATTGAATATTCCCGTGATTTTAATTTCTAAAAATTACTTGGGTTCAATCAACCACACTTTGCTTTCTGTGGAGGTTCTGAAAATGAATAATATTGAAGTTAAAGGGTTGATTTTCAATGGAGAACGAAATAAATCATCAGAAGATTTTATCTTAAATTATACAAAATTAGCGTGTTTAGAAAGGGTGGATTTTGAAGAAAATATTGATAAAAATGTGGTTAAAAAGTACGCAGAACAATTTAGAGGTAAATTTTAATGAACGACCAAACAGAATATCCAGTAGAAAATACCCAATCATATATACAACAATCTTCTCTCTCGCAACGTGACGCAAAAGTGGTTTGGCATCCATTTACTCAGCACCAAACAGCACCGTTTTCCATTCCAATTGTTCGTGGTGAAGGGGCATATTTGTATGATGATGCGGGTAAAAGATACATTGATGCAATCTCGTCTTGGTGGGTTAATTTGCATGGACATTCGCACCCGTACATTGCCCAAAAAGTGGCAGAACAGTTCGCTAAATTAGAGCAAGTAATTTTTGCAGGATTTACCCACGAGCCCGCCGTAAGATTGGCAGAAAGATTATTGGAAATTCTCCCCAAAAATCAAGCTAAAATCTTCTATTCTGATAATGGTTCGACAGCCATTGAAGTGGCTCTGAAAATGGCGATTCAGTATTTCTACAATCAAGGATTTACGAAAAAAAGAAAGGTCATTGCACTCGAAAATGGCTATCACGGCGACACTTTCGGAACAATGGCAATTGGAGCAAAATCTGCCTTTAATGCTCCATTTGAAGGCTTTTTGTATGAAACAATTTATTTGCCAGTACCCATAAAAGGACAAGAGAAACATTCATTGGAAACGATGAAAAATCTCATGAAAAATGCTGACGAAATTGCTTGTTTTATCTTTGAACCACTGATACAAGGGGCGGGTGGAATGGTGATGTATGAATCCGAAATATTGGAACAATTACTTCAATTAGCAGAAAAAAATAACGTATTAACCATTGCCGACGAAATCATGACGGGATTTGGGCGAACGGGCAAGTTTTTTGCGACTGATTATATCGAAACAAAACCCAATATTTTGTGTCTCTCGAAAGGACTTACGGGCGGTGCAATGGCGTTGGGCGTAACCTCATGTACGCAAGAAATTTATGAGGCTTTCCTTTCCGAAGACCGTAAAAAAACGCTTTTTCATAGTCATTCTTTCACCGCAAATCCATTGGCTTGCACGGCAGGCTTGGCGAGTTTGGATTTATTATTAACAGATGAAACGAATGATAAAATACTAAAAATCAATCAGTTACATAATAATTTTAAGATAAAAAATGTTCATCATTCAAACATTCGAATCAAAGGAACAATCTTAGCCATCGAAATTCAGACTGCCGAAGGAACATCTTATTTTAACAATATTAGAGACATCGCTTATCAGTTTTTTATTGAAAAAGGAATCCTCATTCGTCCACTTGGAAATGTGATTTATTTATTGCCGCCTTACTGTATTTCGGAGGAGGATTTGGCTTATATTTATGAATGTATTGAGGAATTTTTGAGTGTTGGATTTTGACATACAGAAGATGGAGTATAAATGAAATATCCAATAATTAGGATAATTGGGCTTGTTGTTTGGTTTGGAATGTACGGTTTTGAAGGTTAAAATTTTTCTTCTATCTTCACACCACAATCCAAACAAGAGACCCATGAAACCTTATTTAATCCTACTATTTGCTTTATTCATTGCAAAATCATTTGCTCAAAATGTTACTTCGCCCGAAGAACAAGATGCTATCAAAAAAGTTATTGCCGATGAATCAAAGTTTTTTTATGCACGAAATGCTGAAAAATGGTCAAATTTTTACCGTCAAACGCCACAAACTTACTGGGCAAAAATTGAAAAAGAAGAAGGATTTCAGAAAGAAGGTTGGGATAATATTCTGCCTTTTGTAACCAATTATTTCAAGGAAAATCCAAAGACAATCAAGGTAACTTTCAAGCGAGAAAACTATAGTTTCAGAAAAGTAAATCCAACGTATATTTGGGTAACTTTCGACCAAAATAAAACAACGAAAGACAAAAAGGAATCATCAAAAGAAACTCGGATTTTAGAATTGATTAAAGGCGAATGGAAAATTGTGAACGCCACGGGTTTTTATGTACCAAACGATAAATTAGTAAAATCTGAAACGTTAATTACCCCAAAAGAAAAGAATAAATCTGAAAGTTCAGAAAAAGAAGGGTCAGTAAAGGAAATAAAAAAAGTAAAAGACACAAAAAAGGCTTCTTGATGATTCAAAAAGCCTTTTTTGGTAGGAACGAATAACGTTCGTCCACCAATATACCAGTGTAACAGACGAATACTATTCGTCCCTACGTCAGAAAACCTAAATCATAGGCATTGCAAACAACTTCACATCATCCAGCGTAATCACGTCATTACACATAATCACCAAACGCTCAACCACATTTCTAAGCTCACGCACATTTCCCGTCCAAGGTAACGCTTGTAAATATTTCATCGCATCGGCTTCAACTTCTTTTGATGCCTGACCGTATTCATCCGCCACATCGCCCAAAAATTTTTCAACCAACAACGGCACATCATCTGGACGTTGAGCCAAGGCTGGAACGTGAATTGGAATCACGTTTAAACGATGAAATAAATCTTCCCTGAACCGTCCTTCGGAAATTTCCAAAGGTAAATTTTTATTAGTTGCAGCAAAAACACGGACGTTAATTTTAATTTCTTTATCGCCCCCAACTCTTGTAATTTTACTTTCCTGCAAAGCTCTCAATACTTTTGCTTGTGCCGAAAGCGACATATCACCAATTTCATCCAAGAAAAGTGTTCCGCCATCGGCTTGTTCAAATTTTCCAATTCGTTGCTTAATGGCAGAAGTAAATGCTCCTTTTTCGTGTCCAAAAAGTTCCGATTCAATCAATTCAGAAGGAATTGCGGCACAATTTACTTCAATCAAAGGCATATGTGAACGTCCGCTTCTTTCGTGTAACCGCTTGGCTACCATCTCTTTACCCGAACCATTCGGTCCCGTAATAAGTACCCGTGCCTCGGTAGGCCCAACTCTATCAGAAGTATCTTTCACTCGCTTAATCGCATCAGATTCTCCAACGATTTCATTGAGTTTATAGACTCTTTTCTTCAAAACCTTCGTCTCAACAATCATCTTTCCACGCTCCAAGGCATTACGGACAGTTACGAGTAACCGGTTTAAGTCAGGGGGTTTCGAGATAAAATCGAATGCTCCACGTTTTGTGGCTTCCACGGCGGTTTCAACATTTCCAAAGGCGGAAATCATAATGAATTGAGCTCCTTTGCCCATTTCTGTGGCTCTTTGCAACAAATCTAAGCCTTCAATTTTAGGCATACGAATATCACAAAGCACAACATCATAGTCATTTTTAGTTACTAATTCCAATCCTTGTTCGCCATCACTGGCTTCTTCAATTGAATAGCCTTCGTATTCAAGGATGTCTCTCAACGCTCCACGAATCGCTTTTTCATCGTCAATAATTAATAATTTTGCCATAGGGCGATGGGTATAAATTGTGGCAGTAAATCGTTAAAAATTTATTCAATAGTGTGTTTTTATAAGTATTCATCAAAAATACGTGATTTTCGGCTTTTTATTCAATTTTATTGAGATAAATGACGTTTAAATATTTAAAATTGTCTTAAACTCATGTTGTGGCTTGATATGAAATGATAAAAATTAGTAATTGGTAAAATATAGGTTTCATTAAAATGTTGTAAATTGAACTTCTAATCACAATTTCTCATAATGGACATATATCTGACAAAGTATTGCCCAGAATCTTCTCAATTTTGTCAGGTAAATAATCGAACAATATCATGAAAAAATCTTAATTATTCTCTTAGTTTGTTTGTTCACATGGTCGTGTTCAAAAGATGAAATGCTTACTCCCGTGGTTGAAAAGCCTAAAACTGTCGGTGAAACAGGTACGCAACTACCTTTGGGAATGTTCACTGCGGGTACTGGACACGCAGCTTCTGGAACGGTTAAAGTGGTGGCAGACAAAACCGGTGCCAAGAAAAATACCTTTCTTTCGAGAATTTAAAGGTTGATGCAGGTCTCGATTTATACGTTTATTTAGCGGAGGATAAAGCCGCCAAAGGATTTGTATCAGTAATAAAATTGGATAAAACTGGAACTTTTGTACTGGATGTAACTGCTAATGCAGATTTAACCAAACAAAATATCACTGATTTGGTGTCAGGAATTTACGGTTTTGTTTAGTAGTGCCAAATTGGAATAATTAACAAATTATTCATGGCATGACTTTTTTCGCATATTTTTAAATACAAGGTTTGACAAATTTTTGAACGTTTTAAATATAAAAATTATAATAACAGTCTAAAAATCAATAGATCACATTCATGAAAAAAGTCATTCTTTACGTGTTATTAAGTGTTATCACTTTCAATCTTTCAGCCCAAGGGCTTGATAAAACCTATAAAACCCTG
>JAYVRF010000115.1:0-7153 GCA_043756925.1 Arcicella sp.
AGATGGTGCAACGGGCGACAAAGGAGTTTATTCAACCGTTGAGGATATGTTTAAGTGGGATATGGCATTAAATTCCGAGAAATTAGTGAAAATAAAAACGTTGAATGAAGCCTTTCAACCCGCCCATACTTTCAAGTTTGCAACCAACAGAAATTATGGGTTCGGATGGCGTTTACAGTTATTAGACGACGGTTCTTGGATGACTTTTCATACGGGTTGGTGGCATGGTTTTAAGAATTATTATATGCATAACAATCGGGATAATTCTTCGATAATCATTCTTCAAAACGTTGCCAATCGTGCTTTGGGACGTATTAAAGTTGCTCAATCAATTCTTTATCCAGAGAAGGCTTGGTATTTTATGAGTGGGGAAGGATTGCCAGAGGAATTGGAAGGGGAGTAAACAATAAAAATCCTAAATAATTCGTTTAATCACAAAATAATACTAATTTTAGGTGTGAAACCTAAACACAATCCAATCATGAAGACTTCAAAATTTATCCTCTTCTTGTTTTTTATTTCGGTAAGCATCGTGTCTGTCAAAGCACAGTCGGAAGATGAAGCCGTGAAAATGTGTGTAAATAATTATCTTGACGGTGTTTCAAAAGGCGAAACTGCCAAATTGAATCAAGCTTTTCACCCAACGGCAATTTTGAGAACGGTTAGTGCTGCGGGTGCAATCCAAGATATTCCGGTAGCAAAATTTGTGGCTTCAATGCCCGCAGGAGGAATTTCAACCAAAGGCGGTTCTACAAAAATGGTTTCGTATTCTTATGTAGGCGTATCTGCCTTAGCAACGGTAGAACTTCTTTTTGGGGATTTTAAATACGTTGATTTATTGAGTATGTTGAAGTTTGGTAATGAATGGAAAATCGTAAGCCGTGTTTTCAGTCGTGCGGAATTGGATGCCCAAGTGAAGGGAATGGGAGCATCGTCTTCCATGACAACTGCGGCAGCCCCAGTTAAAGCAACGAAGAAGACTTCAACGGCAAATGTTAAACCAAAATCTGATGATGGATGGTGATTTCATTTAACAGTTATCAGTAATCAAAACATAAAAAACATTGATACTTTAAGCCCACTTTTGGTGGGCTTTTTGTTTGAAAAAGTATTAATTCATAACTTTACAAAATAGAAATTAAATCACAAAAAATACGATAAATTACCGCAATGGGAAGAGCATTTGAATTTAGAAAAGCCAGAAAATTTAAGAGATGGGGACAGATGGCAAAAACGTTTACTAAAATAGGTAAAGATATTGTGATTGCCGTAAAATCTGGCGGTCCAGACCCAGGGTCAAATTCACGTTTGAGGGCAATTATTCAGAATGCAAAGGCAGTAAATATGCCGAAGGATAACGTTGAAAGAGCCATCAAAAAGGCTTCTTCAAAAGATCAAGAAGATTATAAAGAAATTATTTATGAAGGATATGCGGCTCACGGAATTGCGATTTTAGTGGAATGTACTACCGATAATACTAATCGAAGTATCGCCAATATCCGAAATCATTTCACCAAATGCGGAGGAACAATTGGCACTACTGGAATGTTGGATTTCATCTTTGACCGTAAATGTGTTTTCAAAATTGCCAAAACCGAAGAAATTGATACTGAAGAGTTAGAATTTGAGTTGATAGATTTCGGAGCAGATGAAGTTTTCTTGGATTTAGAAAATAATCAAATCAATATTTACGGAGAATTTACCGCTTATGGTTCTTTGCAAAAAGTATTGGAAGAGAAAGGTTTTGAATTACAAGGGGCTGATTTTGAGCGTATTCCAAATGATACCAAAGATGTGACGGAAGCACAAATGGCTGATGTTGATAAATTATTGGAACGTTTGGAAGAAGATGATGATGTTCAGAATGTTTATCATAATATGAGATAAGAAAAAAGCCAGAAAATTATCTGGCTTTTTTGCTGTACTGCTTCTTGCTATTATTTGATAATGATTCTGTGAAGAATAATTATCGCATACAAAAATAGCAATTATCCTAACAAATGATTAGTTTTTATTGTGAATAACTGTTTTTTGTATGTAAAAATGGCTCATAATTTATTTAACGTATATGCGATACTTCATTGAGTGTGCTTACCGAGGAACAAATTACAGCGGATGGCAAATCCAAATCAATGCTTTGACCATTCAAGAAGTGATTGAAAAGGCTTTAAGTACACTTTTAAAACATAAAATTGACATAACAGGCAGTAGCCGAACCGATACGGGCGTTCATGCCATACAACAGTTTGCTCACTTTGAAATGGAGGAAGAAATTATGGATTGCGAAAACTTAGTTTACCGAATTAACAAGCTACTTCCATTTGATATTTCAGTTCAGAAAATCTTTAAAGTTGATAATGATTATCATTCAAGATTTGAAGCAATATCTCGAAAATATGAATACCGAATTTCCAGAAAGAAAAATCCATTTCAAAAAGGTTTATCGTATGAATTTAATGGAAATTTAGATATTGAACTGATGAATGAAGCATCCCAAATTTTATTTAAATATATTGATTATCAATGTTTTAGTAAAATAAAAACGGAGGTTTTGACTTTTAATTGTACAATTTTAGAGGCACAATGGCAGGAGGAAAAAAATGATTCATTAGTTTTTCATATTAAAGCAAATCGTTTTCTTCGTGGTATGGTGAGGGCGATTGTGGGAACGCTTTTGGAAGTCGGAACGTGGAAAATCTCTGTATCTGATTTTGAGCAAATTATTCTCTCAAAAGACCGTAAAAAAGCTGGATGGTCAGTGCCTGCGGAGGGATTATTTTTGATGGAGGTTAATTACTGATTTTTGTGAATAAATTTATTCATGCCATGATTTTTAGTCATAGCATGAGTTTGAAAATTATCAATCAATGATTAGTTTTTTACTAAATAATCCATCTTTATTTTTGAAAATTAATATGTAATTTCCTGATTTATAACTATTTAGCTGAATTATTAATTCATTATTTCTCAAAATTTCTTTCTTCATAATTTCTACTCCTCTCAAATCTACAAGGCTAATTTCCCCATTCATTGGTTTTGAAAACTTCAAAGTTACTTGCGTATTTGAAGGATTTGGGAAGAGGTCAAATATCTCAGAAATCTCTTGTTCGTTCTCTAAAATTGTTGCTGTTGTGCCTTTTGAGGTGGCGAATTCAGATTCTGTTTTATCTCCAAATGCCTTCAAACGGTAGAAATACGTTGTTTTTTCTTTCAAAGAAATATCAGCAAATTCAGTTTT
The DNA here is from genome assembly GCA_043756925.1 of Arcicella sp. Classification (GTDB taxonomy): domain Bacteria; phylum Bacteroidota; class Bacteroidia; order Cytophagales; family Spirosomataceae; genus Arcicella. Next base: position 3,239 of record JAYVRF010000115.1, read on the forward strand.
TGAAGCATCTAATCTACCTAATTCTTTATAATCTTCTGTTTCACTGGTTTTCTTTTCCAAAACATATTGTGTTGCGTTTGGAATCGGTTTCCAGGAAATTTTTAAAGCATCATACGAGGTCGAAGAAATAGTTAATTCTGGAGTTGTTAATAAGCTTGGTGTTTTTGCTTCAACCGTAACTAAAAGTGATTCTGTTAAACCTCCAATTGCTTTAATTCTGTAAGTGTAAACGGTATTTGGAGTTAATTCTATATCGGTAAATGACAAAACTGTTGGTTCAAAAGTGGAGACAATTTTAAAATCTTGGGAAGGTGTTTTTCTTTCCAAAATAAAAGAATTTGCACTGGGAACCGCTTTCCAATTTACCCGAACAGAATTGTAATATAAAATCGTCAAAATTGGTTCAGGACTTTGCAAAGGGACAAGTGTTTTTACTTCTACAACTGCATAAGGAGATTCTGTAAATGTCCCAATTGCTTTAATTCTGTACGAATATAAGGTGCTGTTTACCAAAGACTTATCAGAAAATTCTAAAATATTTGCCTCAACTTTGGCAATTTGTTCAAATGAATTAGAGGTTAAATTTTTTCTTTCAATCACGTAATTAATTGCTTCATTAACCGCTTTCCAAGATAATTTTACTGATTCAATTCCTGTGGTGAATGCCGTTAAATTTGGCAAATCTAAGGCTTTGGGTGTTTGAATTTGCACGCTTGAATTTTCGGATTCTATGTTATCGGAAATGGCTTTGATCCTAAAAGTATAATTGGTATTTCCCAATAAATTATCTACTAAAAATGTAAGCGTTCCTTTTGGAAAAGTTTTTACCAAATTATATTTATCCACCTGCAAATCTTTAATTTCTAATTGATAAGATGTTGCGTTTAAAACGTCTTTCCAAGTTAATGAAACCGAAGTTGCCGTTTGAATTTTTGCGGCTAATGTGGGAATATTTAGCGGGTCAGCAATCGCTTGTTTGTTAAATGAAAAAGCACTCATACCTCGCTGATTTTTCAAGAATGGACCGCCAAAAATTCCCCTTAAATCGGTTGGGTAATTTAATGGATAATAGGGTGGGAGATAGGTAAGTGACTGATTACCAGTAAATCCAGAAGTTTTTAAAATAATTTTATTGTTTTCCGAACGTCCCGAAATAATTTTATCTGTGGTATTATTCAAGTAAATATAATCTTTCATAAAATACTTCCGAGGCGTTCCGTCATCCTGTTTGTAGGTTGAATCAGGAGTCCAAACCATCTTTTGAGAATCCTCAAAAAGTATCGTTATTTCATCTTTGGCAACGGTTGAATAATACACTTTTTGAACGTTTGGAGACGTAATTTGCAAAGTATCATTTGAACCGTAGAAATCACGAGATATTAGTTTGAAAATATCAGAAGCTATTTTTTTATAACCATCAACGGTATAATGTCCACCGTCATAACCACTATTCCCAACAGTCGAAATAACCTCAGTTTTTGGAAAAATTTTCTTGATTTGACGTTGATAATCACGCAAATCTGCGGCTTCTGTAAAGGGAAAAGGAGTAATATTAATTTGGAAAATATAGAATTTACCAATCGAAGGATAATCTGTTTTCCAGAAATTATACAATTTTTCAAATTCTGGTTTCCAAACATTGGGTTTATCAATGGCTTCGGCTTCACCTTGCCAAAAGAAAGAGCCTTTCAGATTATCAAAATGCCCTGATTTTTTCGCTCTGTACAAAAGTCTTCCGTAAATATTTGAAACATTACTTGGATTTGAGGCATTTCTAATGGTATGTTCCGTAATGGCTGAACCACTAAGGGCTTCATTTATAAAACAGACTGGAATTCCATATTTTTCAACGATTTGTCGTTGTAATTCTATTCCCCAAACGCCAACGTAAGGCTTGCCATTGTTAGACAACGCCCAAGCTGTATCGGATTCTGTAATGAAAGAATTTCCACCCTTTGTTTGTCCAAAAGTTCTACAAAAATCATTTCGATAATCAGAATTGGGGAAGTTGTTTGAAACACCCCACGAGGCTGCGTTCGATTGACCATTGATGAGGTAAGCATCACCCGCAACAATATTTTCACGAGACGTAACTAACACAGAATCAGCACCTTTAATGGCATAAAGTTTGAAATTGTAGTTTGCCAACTCAGCTTTTATGGTGTGTGAAAGTGAAAAATTGGCAACATTTCCGTTAAAATTTAAAGCGTTTTTATAATATTTTACGACAGAATTATTCCGAAAAACTACCAATGATATCGTATTATAATCAACCGTTTCAATCTTCCCAGCAATTGAGACAACGGCTTCATTTACATTATTTCGGGGAAAAACTTGAAGATTTTGCGGGATTTTCGAAAAACTAACTACTGGAATTGGTATAAATGGTTCAATCTTAACTTCGTAAAAAGATAAAGCCCGCAACCCCCTTTTATTTTTGATATATGGTCCAGTGTATGGGAAATCAGGACTTTTTGAGTTAATTGAAGGAGGTAAATACGAAATTAAGTTAGCTGTTGTTGGGGAATTTAATTTTAGAATAACTTGATTTCCAGTGGCTAATCCTGAGGCAACTAAGCCATTAATTCCATTCAAATAATATTGATTTTTCATCAATAAATTTCTTACTTGGTCAGTCCAATTTAATTCTTGACCATTGTCAAATTGCAAGGTAATTTCAGTTTTTTCCTTATTCGAGAAAAATGCTTTTCGAATATTTGGAGTATTAATATTATCCGTATCTGTGGAGTTATAAAAATCTCTACCAACCAATCTTGTAAATTCTTGGGCGTTCTGGATATATCCTTCTGGGGTGTAGTGTAGTCCGTCAAAACCAGGTGTTCCCAAAGATGCAACTACTTGAATATCAGTATATTTGTCGGATTGTTTTCGTTGAATATCTCGCACTTGTGGGGCATCTGGGCGAGCGAAATCAATAACATCAATCTGGAAAAGGTAGATTTTTTTAATGGATGGTAAATCAGTTTTTAAATTTTTATAATACAAATCAAAATTGCTTTCCCAATCGCTTCCTTCCCCATAAGCCTCAGTTTCGCCTTGTCTGTAGATCATGGCTTTTACAGATTGAGCAACGCCCGCTTTTTGAATTCTGTACAACATTCTGCCGTAGCCATTCGTCAAATCAGCGGGATTATTGGCAGTTCGGGTAGCGTGTTGTTTCATGGAAGACCAATTAAAACCTCCATTAATCAAGCACGTTGGGATTCCGTATTTTTCTAAAATGATTTGTTGAAATTCAAAACCCATTGTTCCAACGCCTTGGTTATAAGCATCTTGGTTAGATAATGCCCAAAGTGTGTCGGCAGAATTAGCATTTTCAATTCCCCAATTTCCAGAAATTTTTCCGAAGGTTCGGCAGAATTCATTTTTTCGAGCATCGTTAAAAAACACCGTGGCATTTGATTGTCCCGACATGATATAAACATCACCCGAAACAATATTTTCACGATTAATAACATTTAAAGAATCTTTTGTTCTAACCGCATAAACTCTAAAATCATATTCTGCCTTTTCAGCCTTAATTTTTATGGAAGAAAAAGTAAATTTTCCGACCGAATTTGTGTAAGCAATGGGTACTTTTTGATAACCTATTAATTGCTTATTTCTAAAAATTTGAACTGAAAAATAATCCCAACCAGCTTCTTCAATTTTTCCAGAAATGGGAACAAAAGCCTCATTCTGTTCATTTCGAGGGTACAACTGATAATTTTGGGGAAGTTTGTCAAAGGTTGTAGCAAAATACTTTTGTGCTTTTGCGGAGGAACAAAGTATAAGTATAATCAAGAGTGTGTTGTAAATTTTCATTCAGATTTTATAGGTTTGATTGACGTTTAGTTTTATAAATATTGCAACTGTTGATATACGTAATTTTTCCGTTTGAAGATTTAAGAATTG
>JAYVRF010000116.1:0-7125 GCA_043756925.1 Arcicella sp.
TGCCAAAAAGTCAGTTAAAGGAATAAATTATGGGCGGTTGGGCTATAAATGTATAGCTGATGTCATTAAATGGCATAAACAATATCCCGATGATTGGAAAAAAATGGTTTGAATTATAACAAAAATGGACAAACGATGGTGGTTGTCCCGACGGTGTTTTGCTCCCTTTAGTGTTAAACAGAGAAACCTACCAAAAAAATCAAATGCGTGGGAATCACGAGACCCTAAGAATTTGAAAATGGAAGTTTATATTGACGGAAAATTGCACGAAACGGCTGAATTGCCAACGGATTATATTACCCGTAGAAATGAACTTACTTGGAAATATCAACTGACGGATTCAAAACACCACGTAAAGTTAAAAATGCTCGATCCTTCACCAGAATATCTTTGCCGAATAACCGAACTGATTTGGTATTCAAGCAAACCACAAGAGAAAATCACGATTGGTTCTTTTGGGACGATTAAGAAGAAGTCGGAATAAATTCCTCCCTAAATTAGACCACGGATAATACGGATTTAACACATTTTCACTGATTTTTAAATTTTATCAGTGGAAATCTGTTAAATCCGAGTCATCCGTGGTCTATTTAAGGTAGTATATTTTTAACTATTAAAACCACAAAATAATGTTTATTATCGAAAATTATTCCCTTGCTGTTGTCTTCACCATTATCACGATGTTATGTTGGGGTTCGTGGGCGAATACCCAAAAACTTACCTCAAAAGATTGGCGATTTGAAACTTTCTATTGGGATTATGTTTTCGGAATTGTCATCATGTCGCTCATTTTTGCCTTCACTTTGGGCAGTTCTGGAAATGGTGGACGCAGTTTTATGGAAGATTTTCAACAAGCGGACAGTCAACATATTCAATCAGCTTTAATTGGTGGAGTCATTTTTAATGCGGCTAATATTTTGTTAGTTTCAGCCATTACGATTGCGGGAATGTCGGTGGCGTTTCCTGTGGGCATTGGGTTGGCTTTGGTTATTGGGGTCATTGTCAACTACTTAGATAATCCTGTTGGCGATAAAACATTACTATTTTTAGGCGTAGGATTGATTACCTTAGCCATTTTATTGAATGCCAATGCCTATCATAAAATGCAAAGTGGTAAAAGTTCAGTTTCTACCAAAGGATTAATTTTATCGGTTGCCGCAGGTATTTTGATGGGTTATTTCTACAAGTACGTTGCCACTTCGATGTTTCCAGATTTTAAGGTACCAATGGCGGGGAAATTAAGTCCATACACCGCAGTAGTTATTTTTGCGATTGGAATTTTAATCAGTAATTTTCTTTTCAATACCTATTTAATGTTTCGTCCATTTGAGGGTAAACCCGTTTCTTACGGTGATTATTTCAAAGGTTCTACCAAAAATCATTTGATGGGAATTTTGGGAGGAACGATTTGGTGCATTGGAATGTCATTCAATATTATTGCTTCTGGAAAGGCAGGGGCAGCCATTTCTTATGGATTAGGACAAGGAGCAACTATTGTAGCGGCAATTTGGGGAATTTATATTTGGAAAGAATTTAAGGATGCCCCCAAAGGAACTTCAACGATTTTGAATATGATGTTGGGTTGTTATATTGTTGGGTTGGGGTTAATTATTGCGGCAAGATGAGAGAAAAACCCTTCCAAAATCAAACCGCAATAATCACAGGTGCAGGTGTCGGCATAGGCTTTGAAGTTGCCAAACAATTAGCTTCACAAGGGGCAAAAGTTGTTTCAAACGATATTAATAAAGATTTAGCCAATGCTTCGGCTTTGAGAATTCGTGAAGATGGTGGGATATGTGAGGCTTTTGGAGGGGATATTTCTGACATAAAAAATATTGAAGAAATCGTAAAATTTGCGGTTTCTACTTTTGGCAAATTGGATATTCTGATCGCCAATGCAGGAATTACTACCTTCGGAGATTTCTTGGATTATCAACCTGAATCTATGCAAAAACTGTTGCAGGTCAATCTGTTTGGCACATTTTTCTTGGCTCAGGTAGCCGCAAAACAAATGATTTTGCAGGGACATGGGGGCAGTATTTTATTGACTTCTTCGGTAACAGGAAAAATTGCTCATAAATATTTAGCGGCTTACGGCATGACCAAGGCAGGACTTAACCAATTAGCCAAAAATTTAGTAATTGACTTAGCCCCTCATCAAATCAACATTAACACCGTTGTGCCTGGGGCAACTTTAACAGAACGTACTTTAGAAGATGCAGAATACATTAAAACATGGTCAAGGATTACGCCCTCTGGACGACCTTCCACCATTCAAGACATTGCACAAGCCTCGTTGTTTTTGGTTTCGCCACTTTCCCGCCAAATTACTGGTCAAAATTTGGTAGTAGATGGCGGATGGTCATCGGTCGGAATATCGCCATATTAAATTAAAATTAAATCACTATAAATAAATTGAGTAACTCCAATCATTATTTTTCTTTATCCCGTAAAAATTATACAATTTCCATGAAAAACACGCTCATAATTCTCTTCCTTTTTGTTCTCTTTACGACCAAAGCTCAATTGTCTAAACCTTTGATTATCAAGGAAAATCAGAAAAATGCGGTTTTAAAAGCCAAAGAATTAAGAGAAAAAATTCCTTTTAAAGTGGCGGATGGACTTCAAGTAAGTTTGTGGGCTTCAGATTCACTTGCCCCCGATCCAATTTGTATGTCGATTGATGATTTAGGCAGAGTTTATTTAACTCGTTCAAACCGTCAAAAAAACTCTGAATTTGATATTCGTGGACATCGGGATTGGATGACTGAATCAATTAGTTTTAAGACTATTGAAGATAGACGAGCATTTTTAAGGAAAAATTTTTCTCCCGAAAATACTCTCAAAAACAGTTGGTTGAAGGATTTGAATAATGACGGTGTTCACGATTGGCACGATCTGACCGTTGAAAAAGATGAAGTCTGGCGTTTAGAAGACAAAAATAACGACGGAATTGCCGATATTTCAACCCGTGTGCTCAATGATTTTAATTCGGAGATTTCGGATGTTGCGGGCGGTTTATTAATCAGAAAAAATGATGCTTTTGTAGGAATTGCCCCAGATCTATGGCGTTTAAAAGACACAAATAATGATGGAATTTACGATAAAAAGACATCCATTAGTCACGGTTATGGCGTTCATATCGGCTTTGGTGGTCACGGAATGTCGGGGATTATCGAAGGACCAGACGGTAAAATTTACTGGAATATTGGTGACATCGGAGCAAATTTAACTTCTCCTGATGGCAAAAAATTTGTTAATCCAAATTCAGGAATTATCGCTCGTTCAAATCCAGATGGTAGTGATTTTGAAATTTTCGCCACGGGTTTACGTAATACACACGAATTTGTTTTTGATGAATACGGTAACTTAATTTCTTCGGATAATGACGGCGACCATCCAGGCGAAAGTGAGCGTTTAGTTCACGTGGTACAAGGTTCTGATGCGGGTTGGCGTTCCAATTGGCAATACGGAAAATATACCGACCCCAAAAACAATAAATACAACGTTTGGATGGATGAAAAACTCTATAAACCACGCTGGGATGGTCAAGCAGCCTATATTATTCCTCCCATCATGAATTTCCACAACGGTCCGACCGGAATGGTTTATAATCCTGGAACGGCTTTGGGTTCAGTTTGGAAAAATAAATTTTTCTTAGTTGAATTTGTCGGAAATCCCGCCCGTTCACCAATTTGGGCGTTCGGCTTAAAACCCAAAGGGGCAAGTTTTGAATTGGATGGAGAACAAAATGTTTTGAATGGGATTTTGCCAACGGGAATCAGATTCGGTCCCGATGGTGCGTTATACGTGGCTGACTGGATAAATGGCTGGGATGCCAAAGATTATGGAAGAGTTTGGAAATTGGATGTAACCAAAGAAACAAACGATTTAGAAGCTATCCGATTAGAAACTAAGCATTTAATGCAATTGGATTATGCCAAACAATCCAAAGAAACGCTTTATTCCTTACTCCTAAATGCAGATATGCGTATTCGTCAAAAGGCACAATTTCAGTTAGTAAATCGTGGTGAATTAGGTTTGCCTATGTTGAAAAAAGCGATTTTACAACGGGATAATCAGTTAGCAAGAATTCATGGCGTTTGGGGAATTGGACAATTAACCAGAACAAATAGAGCATTATATCCAATTTTAACGGATTTGTTGAAAGATAAAGATGCCGAAATAATTGCTCAATCTGCCAAAATGTTAGGTGATGCTAAAATTATTTCTGCGGGTAAAGATTTACTGCCATTATTACAAAATGAGAATCCAAGGGTCAAATTTTATGGAGCGGAGGCATTGGGGAAAATTGCCTACAAAAATGCCGTTCAACCTTTAATTGAAATGCTTAAAACCAACAATGATGAAGATGTTTATCTTCGTCATGCGGGAGTGCTTGCCTTATCAAAAATTGGACAAGTTGAACCAATAATTGCCTTACAAAAAAATCCAAGTAAAGCCCTCAGAACAGCAGCTGTCTTGGTTTTAAGGAAACTGCAAAATCCTAAAATTGCTTTATTTTTAAATGATGAAGATGAATATATCGTTACCGAGGCGGCAAGAGGAATTAATGACGATACTTCGATTGAAGCCGCTTTACCAGCCCTCGCTGCCACCTTAAAAGAGACAAGATTTACGTCTGAACCGCTTTTACGTAGAGCTATCAATGCAGCATTGAGAGCTGGTGGAAACAAGGAATTGGATTTATTGATAAATTTTGCTTCAAGAACTGACATTAAAGATAATATCAAAGCAGAGTCATTATTGGCATTGGGTTCATGGGTAAATCCTTCGCTAATGGATAGAGTTGATGGACGTTATCGGGGAAAAATTCAGCGAGATGTAGTAGCAATTAAAGCGAAAGTTGAACCTTATATTGCAAATTTTTTAAAAGAAAAAAATCCTGAAACACAAGTGGCAGTAGCAGGATTAATTAGCGATTTAAATTTGACAAATGTCAGTGGAGATTTAGCCAAAATTTATGATGAAACGGATAATTCAAAAGTAAAATCAACCATTTTACCCGCTTTAAATTCCTTAAAATATCCTTACATTGAGAATTATATCAAAAAGGGATTGGAAGATAAAGAAGAAAATGTGAGGTCGGTTTCTGTTAGTTTATTAAATGATAATAATGTAACGAAGGAAAATTTACCGCTACTTGCCAGCACAATTTTTGCGAAAGGAGGAATCAAGGAACAACAACAATTATTGATGGTTTTGGGTAAAATGAAAACAGACAAGACCAAAGTAATTTATTCAGATTTAATTGAGAAATTGAAAAATAAGCAACTTTCTCCAAGTCTTTATTTGGAATTTAACGAGGCTATTGAAAAAAGTGGGTTGACTGATTTAAAGTCTCAAATAACTAATTTGAAGCCATCAGACGGCATATCAGAAGAATTTGCAGGAAGCCTTTTTGGAGGTAATAAGGAAGAAGGAAGGAATATTTTCAACTATAATTCTATTGCTCAATGTGTTCGTTGTCATACCGCTGGAAATACCTCTGATGGTGGTGCCGTTGGTCCATCTTTGAAACACATTTCGAGTGTACTTACCCGTGAGCAAATTTTGGAAGCATTGGTCAATCCAAGTGCAAGATTAGCCCCGGGTTACGGTTCAGTATCTTTAAAATTAACGGATGGGCAAGAAATTTTTGGAACGTTAGCAAAAGAAACTACTACTGATTTGACCATCATAACCTCCGATGCAGAACCGTTAGTAATTCCAGTTACAAGAATTGCAAAACGAGAAAATATGCCTTCAAGTATGCCGCCAATGGGCAGTTTACTAAGTAAAAGGGAGATTAGAAATGTAGTTGAATTTTTAAGTAACATGAAATAAGATTAGTTTTGAATTTGTAAGGAAGAATAGCACTTGTCCACATTCATAACCTTCGGGCGAATACTATTCGCCCCTACCTAACTAAACCCATAAAAAATGCCAATTAGTAAAAGTTGGCATTTTTTATGGGTAAAATGTTTACAACTAAACCCTCTCTAATTCCTCAGCAGTTTTTCCATTGAACGGTTGTTTTCGGGGTCTTGTTGCAATACTTCAAGCTCTTGTTGAATAACTCTTAATACGCTTGCAATGTATGAAGCGTGCCAACGCTGCCGTTCCTCGGCTTGTTCAGAATTAGGCATAAAAGCCTCAATGTCAACCGCATGGAGGATATTTTACTACTGAACAAACGTTCAATCGTGTCTAAACGCTCGTGCAAAATGGCAGCTTCTGAGACAACTTTATTACTCATGTTTTCGATTTTGGCATTTCAGATTTTACTTTTTCCCATTAAAAAACTGGAAAGTACCAACTGCGTATTCTCCGAGTGTCGAACCGTGAGTACCTCCTGATGAAGTAAATAAAGTCACCTTACCACCTTTTGATTTCATGGCTTTTTCTGCGGTTACTGAATTGTTATAAAAAACTTGTTGGTCGGCATCGCCGTGATATAGTTGAGTTTCAGTTTTGGGAGCCCAATCAAAAACATCATTATCCTTTACGGCATCCAAAAATTGTTTATCCGTTCCGTCGTTTACCGCCTTTTTGAACGCATCTAAAAATGCTAAGTTGAAACTTCCTTTTACGATAGCGTTATTTCCATTCGCTTGAATGTCAGTGGCATACGGCTCTTTGAAGTAAGTATTCATTAAACGATTCAGCCCATAAACACGGTTGTAAGTCTGCGTAACCCAAATGTACAATTGATTATACTCTGAAATTCCGTGGGTTGTATTATTGATTAAATCCTTCATGAATTGCGTTTTGTTATACGCACCTGCACCACAAGAAGAAGCCACTAAATTAAACTCAGTTGGAAATTGCTCTTCAATCTTTTTTTGCAACGACATCGTGGCAAAACCGCCTTGTGAATAGCCCGTAATCATCAATTTTTTATTCCAATTAATTTTCTCTTTGTTGATAAATTCTGTTGATGCCCTAATCATATCTAAACTTGCCTGTGCCAATGATTCACGGTGTTCATAAGGATGAGCTATATTTTTAGAAACGCCATAACCAATGTAATCAGGACAAGAAATTATATATCCGTTTGACCCAAAAATGGAAGCAATTGAATAGGCTTCGCTATTTTGTTGGTAATTTGAAGGTGCTTGAGCA
>JAYVRF010000117.1:0-26439 GCA_043756925.1 Arcicella sp.
CCTGTGCAGGGTTTTTTGTGCTTCATAATAAAACGCTTAAATTGTGCATTCAAAATTCAACCAAGTTTAAAATGAAAGCAATGTATTCTTTTATTATAGCGTTTTTAATTGTCGCTAACACATTCACAAACGCTCAAAATAAACCTAAAAAGAAAATGAGTAATGATTTTCACCTTTTCGTAGGCACTTATACCTCGGGGAAAAGTGAGGGTATCTACGTCTTTAAATTCAATGTCAAAACTGGCGAATTCGAGGCAGAAAGTATTGCTAAGAACGTAGAAAATCCTTCTTATTTAGTGGTTTCTCCCGATGAAAAATACGTGTATTCAGCGGGTGAAATTGATAAAAATGGAGCGGTTTATGCCTTTGCTTTCGATAAAAAAACGGGTACTTTGAAGCAACTCAGCACCCAATCTGCCAACGGAAATTATCCTTGTTTTGTTGATATTGACAAAACGGGGAAGTGGGTTTTTGCGGGTAATTATGGTACTGGAAATTTAACGGTTTTGCCTGTGGAAGCCAACGGAGGATTAGGAAAACCAACGCAAACGATTCAGCACGAAGGAAAAGGGGCAAATCCAAGTCGTCAGGAAGGACCTCATGTTCACTCGGTAAACGTTGCTCCAAATAATATTGATATTTTTGTGCCAGATTTGGGATTAGATAAGATTTTTACCTATTCTTTTGATGCAAGAACGGGGAAATTAACGGCGGGTAATCCAGTATTTACGAAGGTTCAGGATGGTTCAGGACCAAGACATTTTACGATTCATCCGAATGGAAAATTTGCTTACGTAATTCAAGAAATGGCAGGAGATGTAACGGCTTTTGATTATAAAAAAGGGGCTTTAAATGCCATTCAGACTATTTCTGCCAAACCATCGGGATATACGGGTGATTTCAATTGTGCGGATATTCATATTTCACCAGATGGTAAATTTTTGTATGGCTCAAACAGAGTCCATGACAGTTTGGTTATCTATTCAATTGACACTAAAACGGGTAAATTGACTTACGTGGCTCATCAATCGGTTAAGGGCAAAAAGCCAAGAAACTTCATGATTGACCCCACTGGAAATTTCGTTTTAGTGGCAAATCAAGATTCCGACAATATCACAATCTTCAAGCGTGATGTGAAAACGGGGATGCTTACGACTACGGGAAAAGAAATTTCAGTGCCAAATCCTGTTTGTTTGAAAATGGTTCGTTTTTAATTTTAAATGTATCCTAAAATTCAATATCATGATTTATTCTCTTCCTGCATTTCTAATTAATTGGGTAATTTTCTTCTTCTGTTTGAAAGATGAAAAGTTCTACCCAGCAAAAGCCAAATTCTATTGGACTTTGATTATACTTTTTGTACCACTCGGATGGCTCATTTACCTTGTTTGGGGAAGAAAAAGGTATAGACTAAAAGGAGAATTATTTGACTACTCAAATAATGTATCTTTGGAAAAAAGAGAATAAAAATTAGAATCGTACAAATAAGGATAGATTTAAACAGGATTCAAATTATATTTAGGGATTCACTTTACGTTAGTAAGGTAGCTTAGAATGACCAAAACAATGTATTTTTAATAAAAGAAATTTTACTGAAATCAACTTAATTTACCCAAATCATGCAAAGACGTTCCTTAGTCAAAAATATAACGCTAACGATTGGTGCATCCATCACTTTACCTTCGTGGGCAAACGCTTGGAATAAAGAATCTTTCCAAAATAATTATTCCAAAAGTTTACATTTACAAGAAAATTTATTGGCTGAAATTGTCGAAACAATCATTCCGAAAACCAATACGCCAGGAGCAAAAGAATTGAATGTTCAGCAATTTATTCCAAAAATGGTGATGGATTGTTACGATAAAAAAGCCCAAGCAATTTATAAAAATGGCTTTGAATTAGTTGATAAAAATGCCAAAAATACCTTTTCAAAATCGTTCATGGAATGTGATGGAAAACAGCGATTAGAAATACTGAATAAGATGTCTAAATCAGAAAATCAAGATGAAAAATCTTTTGTTCAGTTAGTAAAAGGGCTGACTATAAAAGGATACCTAAGTTCTGAATATGTGATGACGAATCTGCGGATTTATGAATATGCACCCGCCCGTTATCATGGCTGTGTACCGGTAAAAAAGTAGATTCCAAATAATTCAAAAATCAAAACTCTCAATTAGAAAGTAATGTCAAATCTTAATATAAATTCAATAAAAAATCAAACCTACGATGCCATCGTTATTGGCTCGGGAATTAGTGGTGGATGGGCAGCTAAGGAATTGACTGGAAAGGGTTTACGGACCTTGGTTTTGGAACGTGGACGTGAAGTTAAGCACGTTACCGATTATCCAACAACCACAAAAATGCCGTGGGAGTTTGAGCATAGAAATCAGCTCAAGAAAGAGGTTGTTGATGCCAATCCTGTAATCAGTAAATGCTACGCTTTTTATGAGGGAACGGAACAGTTTTTCGTAAAAGATGCTGAACATCCTTACGTGCAAGAGAAGCCTTTTGATTGGATTCGGGGCTATCAAACGGGTGGAAAATCGTTGATGTGGGCAAGACAAACTCAGCGTTGGTCGGAGTATGATTTTGAAGGACCTGCCCGTGATGGATTTGCCGTGGATTGGCCCATTCGGTACGCTGACATTGCTCCGTGGTATAGTTACGTGGAAAAATTTGCGGGTATTTCAGGCAATAAAGACGGTTTGGCAAGTTTGCCCGATGGCGAATTTTTATCTCCTCATGAAATGAATTGTGTTGAGAAATATTTTAGCCAGGAAACCGCCAAAAACTATAAAGATCGACACATTATTATTGGAAGAGCAGCCCATTTGACCAATCCAAAACAAATTCACTACGATCAAGGACGTGCTTCTTGCCAAAACCGAACCATTTGTGAGCGTGGTTGTCCTTACGGTGGATATTTTAGTAGCAATTCTTCTACTTTACCGTGGGCGGCAAAAACGGGCAAAATGACTTTGCGACCACATTCAGTTGTACATTCAATCATTTACGACGAAAAGAAAAATAAAGCAACGGGCGTTCGAGTGATTGATGCGAACACGAAGCAAATGACTGAATATTACGCAAGAATTATTTTCGTAAATGCCGCTGCCATCAATACAAACTTAGTTTTATTGAATTCAACATCAAATCGTTTTCCCAATGGTTTAGGAAATGATAATGGTTTGTTGGGAAAATATGTTGCTTTTCATAATTACAGAGCAACCATTAATGCTCAATACGAAGGCTTTTTGGATAGTAAAACCGATGGTCGTCGTCCAAATTCTGCGTACATTCCAAGATTTAGAAATGTATTTAAACAAGAAACAGATTTTTTACGTGGATATGCTTCTGGATTCGATGCAGGGCGTTATCAGCATGACGATAGAAATGGAATGGGCGAAGATTTAAAGAATAGTTTGTTAAATCCTCAGTACAATAATGTGTGGAATGTAGGCTCGCACATGATGGGTGAAACCATTCCGAAAGCAAGTAATTTTGTGGCTTTGGACAAAACCTTAGTGGATCCTTGGGGAATTCCACAGTTGAGAATAAATGTTGATTATGATGACAACGACGTTAAAATGACCAAAGATTTCTTTGAACAACTAACGGAAATGTACACAAAAGCGGGCTTTAAAAATATCAAAACCAATGATTCAAACCGCACCCCTGGCTTAGATATTCACGAAATGGGCGGTGTAAGAATGGGAAAAGACCCAAAGACTTCAATGCTTAATAAATGGAATGCTTTGCATAATTGCAAAAATGTGTTTGTAACTGACGGAGCTTCGATGACTTCTACATCAACGCAAAATCCGTCATTGACGTACATGGCTCTAACGGCTCGTGCGGCAGATTATGCGGTAAAGGAGATGCGAAAAGGAAATTTATAAAGTAACCTCAAATCATGCACATAGAATCCAAGATAATTTAACATTAAATTGTCTTGGATTTTTTTATTTTCGGTAAAAAGATTATAGTTTTTGAATCAATATTAATTATTTTTGTTCTATAATTTATCAACAAAACCACATTTTATGGAAACTTACGGACAAATTTTAATGATTGCCAGCCCCGCCTTTTTGGTATTGGTACTGGCTGAAAAACTGTATGGCTGGTTCTATAAAAAAGAACCTTTCCGCAACATGGATATGCTTTCGAGTTTGAGTTCGGGTTATACCAACTCGGTGAAAGACGTTTTGGGCATTGGTGTTTCCATCATCACTTACAAATGGATGGTGGATCATTGGGCAATCTTTGAAATAAAATCAACGCCACTTGTTGCACTCATTGCTTTCATTGTGCTTGATTTAGCGGGATATTGGGGACATCGCCTCAATCATCAAATCAATTTTCTTTGGAATCAACACCTCATTCACCACAGTAGCGAAGAGTTCAATTTGGCTTGTGCTTTGCGTCAGAGTATTTCTTCATTGATTAATTTTTTCACGATATTTCTTTTGCCCGCCGCCATTTTGGGTGTGCCTGCACAAATCATTGCTATCATTGCACCAATCCATCTGTTTGCTCAATTTTGGTATCACACCGTACATATCGGACGAATGGGATTTTTGGAATATTTTCTCGTAACGCCTTCACATCACCGTGTACACCATGCGATAAATCCTGAATACATTGATAAAAATCATGGTCAAATTTTTATCGTTTGGGATAAATTATTTGGGACATTTCAAGAAGAATTACCAAACATTCCGCCCGTATTTGGGATAACTATTCCAGTTTCAACTTGGAATCCAATCAAGATTAATTTTCAACATATTTGGCTTTTAATGCAAGATGCTTGGCGAACAAAAAACGTTGGTGATAAATTTAAAATCTGGTTTAAACCCACAGGATGGCGACCAGCCGATGTAATTGAACAATATCCAATTCATAACAAAATCATAAATCCTTACGATTTTGAAAAGTATAATCCATTGACAACCAACAGTTTAATTATTTGGACGTGGATTCAATTTCTTTCAACTTTTGGACTTTTGTTATTCTTCTACGGGAATATTGCCAAATTAGGCGTACCGAATATGTTTGTTTACGGAGGCTTTTTGATGTTGAGTATTTATGCGTATTCTGAATTAATGGACAGAAATCCAAAGGCAATTTGGTGGGAATTATTTAAAACAATCTGTGGATTTGCTCTAATTTTTCAGATGGGAAATTGGTTTGGAAGTAATCAGAATCAAACGATTTTAGTGGTTGGTTATCTGATAATGTCAATGGCAGGAACGGCTTATTTTGTTTTAAAAGAATTTAAAAATCAGCAATTTTTCCAAGTGATATAAAATAGTTGGTTTGACTATAGTTTGTAGGGGAATCAGCGTCGAGAAGGTTCAAAGCGTTCATGATGTTTACACTCAAATTTGTTTTTTGTATAAATTGCATTAGAACCAAATATTTTTTAATTTCATTAGAAAAATACAAGGTCAGCAATGTTGAATTGCTGACCTTGTATTTTTACAAAACTGCTAACTATGTACTACTCACACTCACTTATCTTCTGCCAATTTCACTTGACCCCAATTCTCTCCTGAACGGATACGATTAAGCTGTGTGTGCGTAATGCCAAACTGTTTTGCAATCATTTTCAAACGGTTTTTGTCTGATTTCAACATCTTTTTAATCATCATTACCTTGCTTTCGGTCAATTTATAATTCTTCGTCCGCTTTGGAATTACTCTATCAATCACCGTTGGATTTTCTCGATTGTGAAGTGTCATTTCATCACGAGTTGCCCACTTTAAATTCTCCCAATGATTATTTAACTTATCGTGGTCGAGGTGAAGCACAAACTTTATATTTTCATCATCACCCTTCGTCAAAAAGAATTCTGCAACTAATTTATGGACGTATCTATTCAGTGATTTATTACCTTGAACCCTAATATTCAGTGACTTATAGCCCTGAATCTTTGAACCTCCTATGATATCACCATCTATTGGATCATTCTGAAAACTTCGCAAACGTCCATAATTTGAGATTTTATAATTAGGTGGAGTTTCAACTTCTGGAAATGGAATATTAATCCATTTTTCATTCCAAAAACTGATATTTTTTTTCATCCCAAATCCTGTTTTTTTCTCCGTCATAAGGGTTAAATTGTTTTGAACGTTATAACTATACGAGAACAACTTTTTGTTTTTCAGAATGTTTTAAAATTTGAGTTTTTTTAGCTTATTTTCACAAAATAATAACTCAAATTTTATAAATTCTACATTCTCCTTTTTCTAAAAAATCCTTTGCTAAAACAATTGGCTCTCCGTTTTCCCAAGCACTATTCTTTTGATTTGAATAATATAGTTCTGTAGCATTAGTACGCTCAATATTTTTCAATTTATCCTCCAAAACGTCATCTTCGACATTTAAGTTTACAACAAAAATATAGGTTGGTTTATCTTTCTGAGTCCAAGCAATTACTTTATTTATGCCAGTTAAATCTGGTTTAATTAACCATTCAATAACTTGATTATCAATGGATTGACCAATATTATCAGAAATTGTTTTTAAGATAGAAATATTTCTAAATAGCCTTCCGTTTTGTCCCCATTGATAGTTTCCTTGCGTTGCTTTTTTACCTTCTGAAAGTTGAAAGACGTACAATTTAGTATAATGTTCGTTAGGTGCTGGGTAGGGGTGAGGGTCACGCTGTTCAAACCCCAAGCCCATATACGAGGGCATATCCGTCAAAAATAAACTGATAAACATTCTTATTTCATTGCCTTTTAGATAAAAATTATCAAATCTGGGGTCGTCTTTATCGGCAGTCATAATTGTAAAATTTGGAGCAAATTTTCGGGTTGTTAATAACTGATGATACCTTGCAAATTCCTGCACAAATTGCTCAGTTCCAACCACCATGGATTGCAAATCTCCCAAAGTCGTGTCCGTATCTGAACCTTCCAAATGGTCTTCCTCATTTCCATAAGCCATTACATTTGGTGGGGCTAAAAAACTCTCGGCAAAATAACCAAAATAGGGTTTTTGTGATGTTATTCTTCGCTTAATATATTTATGAATATCGTAGTAATCATCTGGATTTGAAGGATTTCCGTTTGGATTCATCTGTACGTGCGACATATCCCCACGCATGAAATCAAAATTATAATGATTAGCAAACCCTTCGTATTTTTGAGCCATATATTCCCAAACTTCTTGTCGTGGCTTAGTAAAATCTATCTCCCATTCAATATTATTATTTTTGGATTCGTATAATTTCACTCTCGCCAAAGGACCAAAAACTCTTGACATTTCTTGGGGGTTTGTAATCACATAATCACGCCAAACTCTTCCATCATCATCCACGGTTTTTGCTTCCTCCCGATTATCCACCGCTAAACCTCTGTATGGTGGTGCCATCGTGGCAGGTACTGGTTCGTAACCCATTGAAAATAAATGACTTATTAGTTTATTTCTCCTTTCAGTACGACCTTCGGGATTGTTTTTTTCGCCAAATAAAAAGCGTAAACGATGTTCTTCTGAAAAGACAGAATTATCAAAAAATTTCTCTTTTTGTCGAGTATAATACTCTGAAAAAGTCCCTCCATATTGGTATAAAAAGTCTAAAATTGCCTCCTGAACTTTTTCATGGAGGTTTTCTGAATGGTCAGTAATTTCAAATTCTTTCCGTTGCAACCATTCAAAAAACTGGGGATTTGCTAAAGTAATTTCTGAATATCGGTCGGTGTGAGGAATTACATCCATACCAACGGTTTTCCCCATCAAATGTAAAATATTATTTACAACTTTCAATTGTTTTTCAACCGTATTCAAATGCGGAAAGGCAATGGCTAATTCATCATCAAAAAACTCAGGATTAATATTCCAACTGGCAATTCCGTAAAGACTTGCCACAACGCCACATTCCCAAATCGGCAATAAATGAATGGAAGATTGAGCGTTTGGTAAGGTCAAGGCGTATTTAATCACATTCCAAAAACTGCCAATAGTTCTGACATTTATGCCTACCATATTTACCGTTTTCAACCATTCTCCATTTTCAAAATTCTGCACGGGACTATCAATCGTATTTTCTGGATTCAAAGCCCTAAAAAAATCTTGTTGTCCAAATCTTTTTTCTAAGATATACGCCAACTGAACAGCAGGCATTTGGACAGCTTGCTCGGGAAGAAGATTAGGTATAAATGATTGATTATTAGCTATATACGATGATATAGCCGTCTGTTGATTACTCAACCAAAACTGGCGAAAATCATCATACGATTCAGGGAAAGTCATATTTTATTTATAAAATGGTCTTATTAATTTTTCAAGAAACTAATGTATCTCAAAAAATTGTTTTAAATTAATAAAAAATACGCAAAAAACACGAGATAGTTTGCAAAAATTTGCAAGTAAGCACCAAGATTCGAGCGTAAATATTTTTTAATTTCTATTTTAAATTTGTGAAAAATATCGAAATATAATGAAAACATTAATAATTGGTGCATCCACGAATCCAGAACGTTATGCTTACAAAGCCGCTGATAGTTTGCTCGCAAACGGACATGAAATTGAATTGGTTGGACAAAAAGTGGGAGAAATAAAAGGACATGAGATTCAAACAAATTATCCAGATTTAGAAGGAATTGATACGGTGACGATATATGTTGGACCAAAAAACCAACCCGATTTATACGATTATATTTTAAAGCAAAATCCACGTAGAATTATTTTTAACCCGGGCTCTGAAAATTTAGAATTTGAACAATTAGCGAAGAGAAAAGGTATTGAAGTTGAACAGGCTTGTACGTTGGTTTTGTTGGCAACGGGGCTGTTTTAATTCTATGAATATGAACTTTAGATTCATCATGGTACAACGAATTATTATTTAAGAAATATTTTTTCTTATGATTAAATGGTCAGACAGAGTGTAAATATTAAAAATACTTCACACAATTCCGCTTCAATAAATTTCTATTATCTTCGTATTACATTAGCCTAAATTGCCGATTTCAAGGGTAATTTTATTCTTAATAAACAACATGAAAAGAGTTATTCTATTATTCACTCTTCTTTGGGCGAAATGGCTTCCTGTTGTTGGTCAAGCCGTAACAACCAACCCCGTACTTCCGAGTGGTGACCAAGAAATTACCTTCATTTTTGATGTTTCATTAGCAAAAGATGCAAAAGCGAAAGGACTTTTGGGTAAAACTACTGATGTATTTCTTTGGTCTGGTGCAGGTGCTACGGAAACGGGCGATGCTTTTCAATATCAGCCCGCAGGGCAAACCAATTTTGCCGTGCCTTATGAAAAAGGAAAAATGACTTCGCTTGGTAATGATAAATGGAGTATTAAATTAAAGCCAAGAGATTACTATGCTGTTCCTACTAATATCCCCATTAGAAAATTAGGCGTATTATTAAAAAGTGGTGATGGAAAAGCTCAAACAGAGGATTTTATTATAACACTTTATGACAATAAGTTAAACGTTGCCTTTATTCAACCCAAAGAAAAAACCTTTTTTGCGGATGCTGGAACAACTATTACTGTTTTGGCGGTGTCTTCGCAGAAGGCAAATTTAGATTTAATGGTTAATAATGTTATTGTGATTACTGTTACTGAAAAGGATTCTTTAAAATATTCTTTGAAAATTGGAACGGTGTCAGGTACTTCCCAAACGGTTAAAATTACTTCAAAAACTGCCACTGAAACTGCTACTACTGAATTTATCGTTACTGTGAAACCAACCCCAATAACTGCTGCCTTGCCAACGGGCGTGAAAGATGGCATCAATTATATTTCGGATACGAAAGTTACTTTGGTACTTTTTGCTCCAAAAAAAGAGTTTATTTATGCCATCGGAGATTTTAATGATTGGAAATACAATGCCGAATTTTTGATGAAAAGAACTGCTGATGGAAGTCGTTATTGGATTGATATTGAAGGACTTATAAAAGGACAGGAGTATGCTTTTCAGTATTTAGTGAACGGAACTTTACCCGTGGGCGACCCTTATTGCGAGAAAATTCTTGACCCAAATAATGATAAAGGAATTTCTGCGACAACTTACCCAAATCTGAAAACTTTACCCGATAATATCAAATCCATTGCCTCCGTTTTTCAAACTGGACAAACGCCTTATCCTTGGAAAGTAGTAAATTTCAAACGCCCCGCCCAAGACAATTTGGTGGTTTATGAAATGCTGATTCGTGATTTTGATAAAGATGGTTCGTATAAAAATGCCATTGATAGAATCGCTTATTTCAAGAATCTTGGCGTAAATTGCATTGAATTAATGCCGATTTCAGAGTTCTCAAATAATGATTCTTGGGGTTATAATCCAACATATTTTTTAGCTCCCGATAAGGCTTATGGAACGAAAGATGATTTGAAAAGATTTATAGATTTATGTCACGAAAATGGTATTGCAGTGGTCTTAGACGTGGTTTATAACCAAGCAGATTATGAATTTCCTTACGTAAAAATGTACTGGGATGGTACTCAACCTTCCATAGATTCACCATTTTTTAACCAGCAAGCAAAGCATCCTTATAATGTTTTCTTTGATTTTAATCATGAAAGTCAGGCAACAAAAAATTACATAGAACGTGCCAATGAATTTTGGATAAAAGAATATAAGATTGATGGTTATCGTTTTGATTTAGCGAAGGGTTTTACGCAAAAGCAAACCAATGATGATGGTTCATTTAGATTATATGACCAAGGAAGAATTGATATTTGGAAGAATTATTACGATAAAATTCGTAGTTATGATAAAGATGCCTACGTTATTTTGGAATTATTTTCAGAAGACCGTGAGGAGCAAGTTCTCACGGATATGGGCATGATGGTTTGGGCAAATCAAAATGGAGATGCAAGAAGTGCCGTGAAGGGAAATAGTAGCGATTTTTCCCGTTTTTCTTATAAACCAAGAGGCTTTAAAACTTCTGCGGCAATTGGGTATATGGAAAGTCATGATGAAGAAAGAATTGCCTTTGATGCCTCAAAAAATAGTACTTCATTGCCAACAGTTTTAGAGCGTTCAAAAGCCGTTGCGGCAACTTTTCTAACCATTCCAGGACCTAAAATGATTTGGCAATTTGGGGAATTAGGCTATGATATTTCAATTGACCAAAACGGCAGAACGGGTCGTAAACCCATTAAATGGGATTGTTTTCAAGATGTAGAGCGTTTGAAATTGTATAAAGTTTATGCCGAAATTATCAAATTAAAAACGACCCAAGAAATTTTCAGAACGACTGATTTTCAGGCTGATTTAGGAGGAATTGTGAAGAAAATGACTTTGAAAAATGCTACAAGTCAGTTGATTTCAGTCTCAAATTTTGCCTTAAATGAAAGTTCAGTGGCTAATATTTTTCCAATCCTTGGAAAGTGGTACGACTATTTCACGAGCGAGGAATTAGAAGTAACTGATTTAACCAAAATATATCCATTAAAGTCGGGTGAATTTCATATTTATACCACCAATAAACTGGCAAAACCGGAAGAAAATTTAGTGCCGTGGAAGGCGTTGGGGAAAAATGTTTTGGCGATTGAAAGTGAAATGGAAGAAGGCATAAAATTATATCCAAACCCAAGCAAAGATTTCATTCAAATTGAAATTCCGGAATTTGGGAAAGGCTATATATACCTGAAAATCAACGATGTAATGGGAAAAGTCCTTTCTGAAAATGCGTTAAAATCCGGTCAGAAAAGCTATTCAATTGACATTAAAAGTTTACCAGAAGGAACCTACTTTTTAAATGCCGAACAAGGCGAAAAACGTTTCGTGAAGAAATTTGTGAAGTTGTAAAACGATTATCCAGAATCGTTTAGGCATAAAAAAAGGCAAATTCACCGCTACGACCTGCCTACCCTTGCTTCGATCAAGACCTGGGGGATTCAGAGGGAGCTGGTAATTTGCCGTTACAAAGATGGTGGATTTTGTTGAAGATACAAAATGCACTTCTAAAATTCACGGACTAATTTATCCAAAATTAGCTTCAAACTTACTTATAATCAGAGGTTTACAAAGCATACTTTATTTTAAATATTTTTTATTTCTCATCAAAACAAACGCATAATGTACCGTTTTTTCTCAAAAAATATATTTGATAGTTTTAGTACGACAAGTTTCCAACTTGTCAAATTTCAGATAATGACAGGTTGGAAACCTGTCCTACAAAACTGTTTACTGTTTACTGCTAACTGCCTATTGTTAACTGCCTGCACGGCTTCGTCTGAAGCATTTTTGGATAAAGCCAAAGAGCAATTACAGAAGGGAAATGCCAAAGATGCGGTTGAATATTTGAATCAAGCCATTGATAAAGACCCTGAAAATGCAAGGGCTTTTAATATGCGAGGTGCGGCAAATTTTGAATTAAAAGACTATGCAAGTGCCTTATTGGATTATGAAAAAGCCATCAACCTTGACCCAAAAAACTATAAGCCTTATTTCAATCGGGCATCGGTGAAAATGGAGAAATCTGATTGGGAGGGAGCATTGGATGACTGTGCGAAAGCCTCTAAAATTCAACCAGATACGGCTGAAATTTATGTGAAAAGTGGAATAATCCATGCAGCTTTATTGAAAATTCCAGAAGCAATTAATGATTTTGATAAAGCCTTAAAACTGAATCCGAAAGAGATAAATGCCTTGTATAATCGAGGAAATATCTACTTCCAAACGCAAGATTTTGAAAATGCCGAAAAAGACTTTTCAACCGCAGTGAAAGTAGATTCAAGGTTTGCCAAGGCTTTTTATGGATTGAGTGTTGTACAACAAAAAATGAGTAAAACCGATGAGGCTTGTATGAATATGAAAATGGCAAACCGTTTGGGTTATGCCGATGCAAAAACAGCGTTGGATAGTTTTTGCAAGTGATTTTGTTATATTTGCGAAAATAAATCCCCCAAAATGAAATACTTAGCCCTAATTTTTACCATAATTTTCCTCCTCTTCGCAGGTTTGCAATACAATGACCCCGACCCAATGCTCTGGATTCCCATTTATTTGATTGCAGCTTATGCCACTTTTAGAACTTTTCAAGGTAAAACAAATCCAGAAATGTTGTTAATTTTGATTGTTTTGTCGTTTGCAGGAGGGATAAATTCTTGGAACACCATAACGGCTTGGGAAGGCTTTTTTACGGAAGGTGCGGGAATATCAATGAAGTCAAATAACCAAGAACTTGCCCGTGAAGCCTGCGGTTTATGGATTTGCACGATTTCATTTATGATGTGTTGGGAAATTGACAGATTCTCGAAAACAGTTCGCAATTAACAGTAAACAACTACCAATTATACCTTTTAACTCCAATGTTCATTTAACCAAAAACACAATGAAGAAAATATTATTTATCCTCACGATTTCACTTTTTGCGAGTAATGTATTCGCTCAGCAATTTAAGGTTTTGTTGTTTTCCAAAACGGATGGATTTCACCATGAATCTATCAATGAGGGCGTTACAGCCATAAAACAATTGGCAAATCGTCATACGTTTAGTGTGGATTGGCACGAAAACGCTTCCATTTTTAACGATAAGGAATTAGCAAAATATCAGGCAGTAATTTTCTTAAACACCACTGGAAATATTCTCAACGAAGAACAACAAGCGGCTTTTGAGAAGTTTATTAAAGCGGGTAAGGGTTTTGTGGGAATTCATTCAGCTTCCGATACCGAATATGACTGGGCTTGGTATGGGAAAATGGTTGGAATGTATTTCAAAATTCATCCAAAACAACAAACGGCTTATTTGAGAGTGGAGGACAGTAACTTTCCTGGTATGGAGCGTTTTCCGAAGAAATTATTATGGACAGATGAGTGGTACGAATTCAAAACCCCTGCAAATGCAAGTGATTTGAAAATCTTGATTTCAGTTGATGAAAAATCGTATGATGCTTACGCAAAATGGGGTGATAATGAAGGTAAAGGAATGGGAACACATCCAATTTCATGGTATCATAATTACGACGGCGGACGGGCATTTTATACCGCTTTGGGACACATTCCCGCCATTTATACCGACCAAACTTTCTTAGACCATTTGTATGGTGGAATTTATTGGGCGGCAACTGGAAAAGGATTATAAGAGTTGTTCAGCTCATAAGCCCCTATAAATCATTGATTTATAGGGAATTTTTGTTTGCATAAACATTAGTTTTAAAATTAAATATCAAAATTATGAATAAATTGTTACTATTGCTCAGTATAATATTATCAATTTCTAACATAAATTTTGCTCAAAGATTATCACCGATTGAACAAAAAATTATTGCTGAAATTAATGCACAATTGCCTCAAACGGAAGCACTTCTTAAAAAGGTTGTGAACATCAATAGTGGCACTTTGAATAAAGAAGGAGTACGAGAAGTTGGAGCGATTTTTAGAAAAGAATTTGATGATTTAGGTTTCAAAACTCAATGGATTTCCCTGCCAGATTCCCTCAATCGAGCGGGGCATTTAGTAGCTGAACGCAAAGGCAACAAGGGTAAAAAACTCTTTTTAATTGGTCATTTGGACACAGTTTTTGAGAAAGTAATGTCATTTACACCTTATACTTACTTGAATGATTCGACTGTAACAGGGCAAGGAGTTAATGACATGAAAGGCGGTGATATAATCTTGGTTTCTGCTCTTAAAGTATTGAAAAACAATGGGTTACTGGATGATACTAATTTGACAGTATATTTTACGGGCGATGAAGAAAGTGCGGGGAAACCAACCAGTATTAGTAGAAAAGATTTCATTGAAAGAGCCAAACAATGTGAAATTGCTTTGGGTTTTGAGACAGCAATTGGTATGAACGTTGCCGCAACCGCCAGACGTGGTTCAAGTGGTTGGAAGTTGAATGTGAAAGGAATTATGGGACATTCCTCCACTATTTTTAGTCAGCAAGCAGGATACGGAGCGATTTATGAAGCTGCCAGAATTTTGAATGAATTTAGGGAAAAATTAAGCCAAGAAAAATACTTAACTTTCAATCCAGGATTAATTATGGGTGGTTCAGAAAGTGATTTGAGTAAGATTGACATTGGTAAAGACAATATTATTTCTCCAAGAGTAACCGTATCTGGCGATTTACGATTTTTGACAGAAACCCAAAAAGAAAATGCAAGAGTGAAAATGAAGGAAATCGTATCACAAAATTTGAATAAAACAAAGGCTGAAATAATTTTTCAAGATGGAATTCCTCCGATGGAGCCTACGCCTGAAAATGAAAAAATATTAGCAGCACTCAACCAAGTGAGTTTAGATTTAGGTTTTGGAAAAGTAAATGCGGGTGATCCAGGTTCAAGAGGTGCGGGAGATATTTCGTACATCGCTAAATATGTTGCCTGTTTAGACGGCTTGGGAGCGTCAGGTAGGGGTGCTCATGCACCAAACGAAACGATAAACATGAAAGAATTTCCAAAACTTATTCAACGAACAGCTTTGTTAATTTACCGTATGACAAGGTAGTGGAAGTGACCCTTTATTAATTTACAATTTATAACAAAATAAACTTAGAAAATATGAAACAAGAAATAATAAATCTGTACGATGAATACACCCACAAACCACTTTCGAGGGGTGATTTCTTGAAAAAATTGAGCTTGCTAACGGGTGGAATGACAGCGGCATTAACAATCTTACCGTCACTTGAAAGTAATTATGCCATTGCACAAGTATCTGATAATGAATTGTTTACGGAGGAAATCACTTACAAAGGAATTAATGGTGATATGAAGGCATACGTTGCCCGTCCGAAGGAAATGAAATCCTATCCAACCGTTATTGTCATTCACGAAAACAGGGGACTCACTCCTCATATTGAAGATGTTGCTCGCCGTGCCGCACAGGCTGGATTTTTAGCAATTGCTCCGAACGCTTTATCGGTTATGAGTCCCGCACCAGCCAACGAAGACGAAGCAAGAACGGCATTTTCTAAACTGAAAGCGGAAGATAATTTGGCAAATTTTATGAAGGTTTTTGACTATTTATCTACTCGCAAAGACTCAAACGGCAAAATTGGTTGCGTTGGTTTCTGTTGGGGTGGTGCGATGGCAAACAGCTTAGCGGTTGAAGTCCCAAGCCTGAAAGCGGCGGTTGCATTTTATGGTCGTCAGCCCGCAATTGCAGATGTTCCGAAGGTAAAATCAGCGGTTCAACTGCACTACGCCAGCCTTGATGAAAGGGTGAATGCAGGAGCAAAAGATTATGAAGAAGCCTTAAAATCTAATAGTAAAAAATATGAATTGTTTATGTATGAGGGAGTAAATCATGCTTTTCATAATGATACTTCGGCGGCACGATACAATGAAGTTGCGGCAAAATTGGCTTGGCAAAGAACGATTGATTTCTTTAAAAAATATTTGGTTTAAAATTGTGTAAATACTTAAATACATGATTATCAGAACGTTAACTTTTTTAGCTTTTTCGTTTTTAATTAATCTGAACTCTTTTGCACAAAAGCAAAAAATTTGGTTTGATACCGACATGGGTAATGAAATGGATGATATTTTTGCACTCACTCGGTTATTGGTCGAAGCCGATAAATACGACATCGTGGGCGTGAGTTCGGCTCATTTCAATAATGCTGATTTATTGGTTTTTGAAAAATGGAATCAGTACTCAACGAAAGGAATAAATACCGTAAAAATTAGTCAGGAAGAAAACGAAAAACTGTTGGGAGCTTTCAAGTTGATGAATATTTCTCATCCAATTGGGGCTGACCGTCAGATGGGAAGAGCCTGGGGGGAATTCACTCCCAGACCTTCGGACATGACCAAAAAGTTGATTGAAGTTGTTCAATCTCTTCCAGATGGGGAACGTTTGGATGTGATTTTTATTGGAGCAGCCACAAATATTGCGTCTGCCATTGCCATTGAACCAAATATTGCGAAGAAAATGAGACTTTTTTGCATGGGAGGGAAGTACAATGCAAAAGAAAAAGTGTGGAATAAAGACGAATTTAATGTCCGTGGAGATTTGAATTCAATAAACTATCTATTTAATAATCAAGACGTTGAGTGGTATATTATGCCTGTGGAAACTTGCATCGTTCTGACTTTCGACCGTGAGGATACTTATTCAAGATTAGACTCAAAATATCCAATTGAAAATCTTTTAAAACAGCGTTGGATTGAATCAAATCCTGATGATAAAACACGAATAATCTGGGATTTGGCGGTGGTTGAAGCCTATCTTTCGCCTAATTTAGCCAAAGTGAAATTCGTGAAAACACCGCCAGAAAACCATCAACATAAAGTGAATGTTTATACAAAAATTGATAGACTGGCAATGTTTGATAAATTTTGGAATACGCTTCGGGAATATCGTGGAAAGAAGTAATTTACCGCCAGAACTCGTCTCCACGGCTTTTAAACATTTTATTCTCTAATTAATTTCTAATCAATAATTCATCTACATTTCTCAACAAAGGTAACAATCCTTTAAACTTTCGTGTATATCTTGCACAATGATTTTAGAGACAACAATTTTTCCCCGAAAATGGTACATTTCAAACATCTAACTTAAATTTGGTAAGAAAAAAATATTGAATAATCCAAAATGTATTTTTCCTCCAACTTCGTATCAACAAAATAAAATTATATCTTTTACAGATAAAGCCAAATAATATATAGATTATGTCAGAATTTGCAGAATTATCGTTAGGTGACAAGAAGTATCAATTTCCAGTAATTACGGGAAGTGAAGATGAAAAAGCAATTGATATTGCTAAACTTCGTGATGACACGGGGCATATCACCATTGACTCTGGTTACAAAAACACAGGAGCAACCAAAAGTGCTATCACGTTTTTGGACGGGGAGTTAGGAATTCTTCGATACAGAGGATATTCAATTGAGGAATTAGCTGAAAAATCATCTTTTTTGGAAGTTGCCTATCTTTTGATTTATGGAGAATTGCCAACTTCTGAGCAATACGCTGCTTTTGAATACGAAATCAAAATGCACACCATCGTTAACGAGGATATGCGTAAGATTTTTGAAGGATTCCCTGTTAATGCACATCCAATGGGTGTTTTGTCAGCGATGATTTGTGCAATGTCCGCCTTTTACACAGGCGAAAAAACGGGATCTGATGAACTAAACATTATTCGTTTAATGGCAAAAATGCCTTCAATGGCAACTTGGTCGTATAAAAAATCGCAAGGACATCCAATTAATTATCCAAATAACTCATTGGATTATTGTTCAAACTTCTTGAATATGATGTTTTCGTTACCCGTTGAGCCTTATCAAGTAAATCCAGTAGTGTCAGCAGCATTGAATAAATTATTAATCCTTCACGCTGATCATGAGCAGAACTGTTCAACTTCAACGGTTCGTTTGGTGGGTTCTTCACACGCAAGTTTGTATGCTTCGATTTCGGCAGGAATTAATGCACTCTCTGGACCTCTTCATGGTGGAGCAAATCAGGAAGTAATTGAAATGTTAGAAGAAATTAAAGCCGACGGTGGTGATACTTCAAAATTTATTGCGATGGCTAAGGATAAAACTTCGGGCTTCCGTTTGATGGGTTTTGGACACAGAGTTTACAAAAACTTCGACCCAAGAGCCAGAATCATTAAAAAGGCTGCTGACGATGTTTTGGCAGCTTTGGGAATTAACGACCCAATTTTGAAAATTGCGGCAGAATTAGAAACAGCGGCTTTGAGTGATGAGTATTTTATTTCACGTAAACTATATCCAAACGTTGATTTCTATTCTGGAATTATCTACCGTGCTTTGGGAATTCCAACGGATATGTTCACTGTTATGTTTGCGATTGGTCGTTTGCCAGGTTGGATTGCTCAATGGAAAGAAATGAAAGCCAATAAAGAGCCAATTGGTCGTCCACGTCAAGTATATGTTGGAGCAACGGAACGTTCTTATGTTTTAATGGCTGAGAGAGCATAG
The DNA here is from genome assembly GCA_043756925.1 of Arcicella sp. GTDB lineage: Bacteria > Bacteroidota > Bacteroidia > Cytophagales > Spirosomataceae > Arcicella. The sequence goes on from JAYVRF010000117.1 coordinate 18,866, forward strand.
ATAATTTTAAGAAAACATAAAAAGGCACTTCGTTTAATCATGAAGTGCCTTTTTTATGAAAATGAAACAAAATGAGTCTAATATTTTGTTAAGAATTTAGAATTAATACAACATAAAAAATGCAAGTAGAATTAGTAAGAATTGATGATGCCTTTCACTTTGAGGCACAAGGAATGTCGGGCGTTCCCGTTCAAATAGATGCTGCCGAAAACATTGGCGGACACAATTTGGGTTCACGCCCGATGGAATTATTGTTGATGGGACTGGGTGGATGCACTGCCATTGACGTTTTATTAATTATGAAAAAACAACGTCAGGTTGTGGAGGATTTAAAGATTTCTGTGTCTGGAGAAAGAACAAAAATTGAAGGTACAGAAATGAGTCCTTTCCGCAAAATCAACGTTCATTTCAAATTTAAAGGTAATATTCAAGAGGACAAGGCAAAAAAAGCCATTGATATGTCGATGGAAAAATATTGTTCAGCAACGGCTCAATTTTCTGGTTCGGCAGAGATTACGAGCAGCTTTGAGGTTTTGGTTTAAATCACCTAAAAATAAGAAGGCACAATGTTTGTAATAAAATGTATATTTTCAACGTTGTTTTCAAACAATTAAAAACACAATAAAATGAAAAAAGTAATCTTAGGTTTATCGTTATTGGCTTTCGTTGCAAGTTCTTCATTTGCAGGCGATAAAGACAAAGGAAAGTGTTGTTCAGACAAAGAGAAGGCTGCGATGAAAGGCGATAAAGCAAAAGCTAAATGCTGTGCTGATATGGAAAAAGAAGCAAAAGCTGAGAAAAAAACTGATAAGAAAGTAGCAAAAAAAGCGGCTTAATTTTAAAGAAATAACGCATCAGAATTAATAATCCTGTAAGAATTAAAAAATCTTGCAGGATTATTTTTTTTTGATTGTAATTTTGTTCAGAACTTTTGAATAACGGAATTCGTCCTTCGAAAGGACGACTTCCGTTCTAATTATATCACAAAATGCAACAATATCATACCCTTCTCAAACATATTCTTGAAACTGGAACACAGAAAACTGACCGCACTGGCACAGGCACAACATCAGTTTTTGGTTATCAAATGCGGTTTAATTTGAACGATGGTTTTCCGATGGTTACTACCAAAAAAGTCCACTTGAAATCAATTATTTATGAGCTATTGTGGTTTATCAACGGTGACACAAACACTAAATATTTAAACGATAATGGTGTGAAGATTTGGAACGAGTGGGCGAATGATAATGGCGACTTAGGTCCTGTTTATGGAAAACAATGGCGAAGCTGGACAACTCGTGATGGAAAGGTGATTGACCAATTGAAAGAAGTTATTGAAACACTCAAAAAAAGTCCAGATTCGAGACGGATAATTGTGAGTGCTTGGAACGTTGGAGAACTCGCAGAAATGGCTTTAATGCCTTGTCATGCCCTTTTTCAGTTTTATGTAGCAGATAATAAATTGTCGTGTCAGTTATACCAACGGTCGGCGGATGTGTTTTTGGGCGTGCCATTCAACATTGCATCTTACGCACTTTTAACGATGATGATTGCCCAAGTTTGTGATTTGGATTTAGGGGATTTTATCTGGACGGGTGGCGATACGCACATTTATTCCAACCATTTTGAGCAAGTTCAAACACAATTAGCTCGTGAGCCGAAAGCACTTCCAATCATGAAGATAAATCCAGATGTAAAGGATATTTTCAACTTTAAATTTGAGGATTTTGAATTGTTGAATTATGAGCCATATCCAGGCATTAAAGCTCCCGTGGCAGTTTAGAACTTAGCTCATTTGCCCAGATTTTATAAGCTTCTTTACGTAAATGAATGCCGTCAACAGAAAAATTGGGTTTAAGTTTTTTATGGTCAGAAAGTTGAAGATTCATATCAATAAATTCAATTTTTTGACTTTCAAAATATTCCTTTAATAAATAGTTTAGCACAAATATTTCTTTATTAATCGTCTCATTATCAACAGTATATAAAACTAAATGGGCGACTATATTGATATTTTCTTTTCGTAAAGTTTCTATAATTTTCTGGTAATTGTCGAATACTCTTTGCGTTGGTACACCCGATAATAAGTCATTTATTCCTCCATCAATCACCACAATCTTAGGACTACTTACCAATTCTCCCCGTTTGATATTCCACAAAATTTGCTGTGTAATTGCTCCTCCGAAAGCATCATTTTTTAGGTCATTTCTTTTCAATAAACTGTTCCAGTTTCCTTGGGCTAAAAGGGAATCTCCAACCAATAAAATATTAACTTTTAAAGCAGGGAAAAGTTGCGTAAATATCTTATCTCGTAACTGAAAAACAAGAATTAATAAGCTGATATTTAATAGAATAGATATTGGTAAGAGGGATTTTTGTAATATCATAATAAGTAAGTTTTACATAATAATCTCAAAATCATCCGCATCCAAATACGCAGGAAACTCATTCCTGAAATCTTCTAATGCTTTTTTGCTAAGTACCTGATTTTGAGTTATTTCTAAATTTTTTTGATAAAATAATTGATTTCCTTTAAAATCAATAACAGTAGAATTTCCGCAATATTCTAAATTCATTCCATCTCTCCCCACACGATTAACGCCAATGCAATAACTCTGATTTTCGATTGCACGAGCCTGTAAAAGCGTATCCCAAACCTGCGAACGAACGGAAGGAAAATTGGCAACGTAGACTAATAAGTCATACTCAATTTTCGATTTTCGATTTTCGATTTTCGAGTAGCCGTTACGTGACCAAATGGGAAATCTTAAATCATAACAAATTAAAGGACAAATTCGCCAGCCATTTAGTTCAACGATGAGGCGTTTTGTTCCTGCCGTGAAGGTCTTTTGTTCTTCGCCCATTCTGAATAAATGTCTTTTATCGTAAGTTTCAAAACTTCCATCGGGTCGCATCCATACTAATCGGTTAAAAAAATGTTCTCCTTCTTTAACAATAAAACTACCCGTTATAACTGCCTGTGTACGTTTTGCTTGCTGCTTCAACCATTTGAAAGTAGTGAAATTCATTGGTTCAGCAACAGATTTTACATTCATCGTAAAACCAGTACTGAACATTTCGGGCAGAATAATGAGGTTGGTTGGCAAAGAAATTTCAGCCATCTTCTCCTCCAAATTCGCCAAATTTGCCGTTGAATTTTCCCAGAATATGTCCGTTTGTATGATGGTTACAGAAAGGTCTTGCATAGTAAATAATGTTTTATGAAGTAAATTTACTAATTTTAGTCATACTCATTAAATTTACAAAAAAACTAAATGTCAATTACCATGAAGATAATCCTTAACATTCTCATTATCAGTCTTTTGTTGTCTTTCAAAGCAGACGATTATCCAACGCTTGCGATAGGTTCGGCAGCTCCTGATTTCAGCTTAAAAGGCGTTGATGGCAAAATGTATTCCTTAAAATCGTTTACCAAATCTAAAATTTTGATGATTGTTTTTACTTGCAATCACTGTCCAACTGCCCAAGCATACGAAGAAAGATTGAAGAAAATAACATCAGATTATAAAGCAAAAGGTGTACAAGTAATAGCCATTTCTCCCAACGATGCAAAAGCAGTGAGATTAGACGAAATGGGCTATACAGATTTGGGAGATTCGTATCCAGATATGCAAAGTAGAGCCAAAATTGCGGGTTTTAATTTTCCGTATTTGTACGATGGAGACACTGAAATAACGTCAAAAAAATACGGAGCAATTGCAACTCCACACGTTTTTATATTTGACGAAAAACGCATCTTACGCTATACTGGACGGGTTGATGATGTTGAAAAGCCATCGGGAACTCCCAAAAATTTAGATACTCGAAATGCTCTTGATAATCTTTTGGCAAAGCAAAAAGTTACCGTTGAGAAGACAAAAGTATTTGGTTGTTCAGTTAAATGGTCTGACAAAGAAGAGTCAACTAAGAAGGAAAAAGCAAGTTGGGCAACAGAAGAAGTGAGCATTGAAAGTATTGACGACGCAGGATTAAAACAACTGTTAAAAAACGATACCAAAAAATTAAGATTAATCAATGTGTGGGCAACTTGGTGTGGACCATGTGTGGCGGAAATGCCAGATTTCTTGAATATTAACCGAATGTATCGCAACCGTGATTTTGAATTTGTAACGATTTGTGCCGACAAACCCGATAGAAAAGATAAGGCTTTAGCAACGTTAAAAAGGCTGCAGGCTTCGAGTAAAAACTATATTTATAATTCGGATGACATTTATAAATTAATCGAATTGGTTGATCCAAAATGGCAAGGAGCTTTGCCTTACACGCTCTTGGTTGAGCCTAATGGAAAAATTGTTTACCAGAAGCAAGGAGCAATTAATCCCTTGAAAATGAAGACGTTAATTGTGGAACACCCTATGATTGGAAGATATTTTTAATACATTTGAGATTAAAATATTTTTTATTTAACCTTGTCAAGGTTTTAACCTTGACAAGGTTAAAAACCATTAAATTTCAAATAAAATATCTACTCAAAGCCTCATAAACCTTGTGAACAGGCAAGCCCATAACCGTAAAATAAGAACCTTCCATTCTCGGAATTCCGACCATTCCGATAAAATCTTGAACGCCGTAAGCACCCGCTTTGTCAAATGGACGACATGTTTTGATGTAATAATTAATCTCAATATCAGTTAATTCACGAAAGAATACGTTGGCAATATCAATGAAAGACTCAGTATTTTCTTGGGTCATTATGCACACGCCCGTAATTACTTGATGTTGGCGACCCGACAATTTTCTTAGCATCTCACTTGCTTCTAATTCATCTTTTGGTTTATTTAAGATTTCATTTTCAATAACAACGATGGTGTCTGCCGTCATAATTATCTCATTTTCAAGTTCTTGACGAAACGCCTCTGCTTTTTTACGAGCCAAATATTCGGGAACTTCGTTGGCTGGCATAGTTTTCGGAAAATCCTCGTTTGTATCTTTTATCTTTACTGTAAATTCAAAACCAGTATCACGCATTAATTGCTGTCGGCGAGGTGAACTTGAAGCTAAAATGAGCGGTTTGTTAAGTTGAAACATATTTTCTTGTTATTATTCGTTAGTATTGTGTTATCTATATAGACACAATTAACACCGTGTTTTCGTTTACAAATTACAATTTTCTCATGAAATTGATTTTACAAATTTATTCATATTCCACTAAACAAACGATTAAAATTTTGTTCTTCGTGGTTTTTTGTATATCTTCTGGATATGCTCAAAATACTACGGATTCGACTAAAAAAACCAAAGATTCCGTTTATGTTGAACCCGTCAGTATGAAATCGGTGAAGGATAGTTTGATGTTTACAAGATTGAAAAAACGATTTTCTAAAAATAAGATTCTCAATGAAATATATCATGCTCTTTTTAGAGATGTTTACAATCAAAATTCATCGGGGCAAGAAGTTATCCAAGTAGAGGAAAATCCATTTAAAGAGTATGAGGGGCGGGTTGTCCGTAAAATTTATATAAAAAGAAGACAGGTTTTTGGTGAAAGTATTGTGGATACTTCCAGAGTTGCAGAAGGATTTGACAGATTTTTGAACTCCCTGCACACTAATACTAAGGAAAGAATTATCCGAAATTCTTACTTAATGTTTGAAGTCGGAGACATCATAAGTGCCGACCGTCTGCGGGATAATGAACGTTTAATGCGTCGAAGTTCGATTTTGCATGATGCTCGAATTTTAGTTCTTCCCGACCCCAAATATCCTAATTTAGTTGATTTATTGGTTATTACACAAGACATTTGGTCGTTACAGCCTGATGTAGCTTTTAATGGTTTTAAAGACTTTTTTATTGGATTAAATCAAACAAATTTTAGGGGTTTGGGGCATTCTTGGCGAAATAATTTTTATGTAAATTACAACCAAAAACCTGCCTTAGAATATTATACTCAATACACAATTCCCTACATTGGAAGAAGTTTTGTGACGGGACAAGCCGAGATGGATTTACGTCGTCAGACCAATCATTATGGTTTCAGATTATTTCGTCCGTTTCTTACTCCTGAAATGAAATTGGCTGGTAGTTTTGAATTAAGCAACGACCGAAATCTGCTAAATACCTTCCGTGGGAATGATGGAACTACTTTCAAGACCAACGATACAACTAATTATACTTTTCCAACTAATCGAAACATCTTAGATTTTTGGTTAGGATATGCTTTTAAAGTCCCGTTCTTTAGTAAAGAATTAAGAGAGCGAACACGCTTTGTTTTGGGAGTTCGATACGCTGATATTTCTTACACCATTCGTCCCGAGGTAACGGCTGATACTAACCAATTTTTCAGAAATCATCGTGATTTTCTAATAGGTTTGGGCTTCTCAAATCGTCAATATAAAAGAGATTTTTTGATTTATGGTTTCGGAATAACGGAAGACGTTCCTTATGGATATTTGGCGACCGTTGTGACGGGCTACGAAAATTCTGATGTTTTTGGCAGACGATTTTATACTGGCATAAAATTGGCAAAAGGACAGTATATTGGTAAGGCAGGCTATATTTATGGACTTATTAATGCAGGTGCATACACCAATGGAACGTCTGGATTGAGCTTTGAATCCAATTATTTTAGCACGCTTCATACTTTTAGAAGAAGAACTCAAGTACGTCATTTTGTCAATATTCGGTATTCGTTGGGGCTTAATCGCTACACGGGTGAATTCGTAAATATTAATCGTGAAAATGGAATTTTGGATGTTAATAGTGATAAGCTTTTTGGGACAAAAAAATTAGGGATTGGCTATCAAATCGTCTTTTTTTCGAGGCTCAATTTCTTGGGTTTTAGAATTGCTCCATTTTTTCAAACGGACTTTGCTTTTGTAACGCCAAAAGACAAATTATTAATTGACAAACTTCCTTACACGGGTATAGGAATAGGGATTCGATTACGTAATGAAAATTTAACGTTTAATACTTTTCAAATAAAATTTTCTTATTTCCCCAACCTTCCTGATGTCAGAACGCTCAATTTTGCCTTCAATGATACTTATAATCTACGTCTTCGTGACTTTGATATTTCAGCTCCCGAGATTGTTCCTTTTCGATAATTTATTTTAAAAATCAATAAATATACCTTTTAATAAATTTACACAGGCTTTCGCAATAATTCTGACGTTTAACTGTTCTGACATTTACCGTAATTACATTTATTTAACGCTTTTATTTTCAACCAAAATTGAAATAAATTAATTTTTAAGATTTCCAAAATTGATTTATGGACTGCTATAATTTATGTCAATTGAAAAAGATATTAAACAGAAACATTTTAAGAATCCTTATAACAAAGTAACCGTAAACGTGATGTTTACGACAAGTTGGATTTTGAGTAAGTATGCTAAAATTCTGAAACCCTACAACCTTACTGAACAACAATATAATGTTCTCAAAATCCTTCGAGAATGTTATCCGCAATCTGCAAATGTCAATTATATCCTCGAAGGTATGATTGATAAAATGTCTAATGCCTCCCGATTAGTTGATAAATTAGTCCTAAAAAATTTAGTGAAAAAAGTGAAATCTCAATATGATTTACGCTCAGTTGATATTTTACTAACCGA
>JAYVRF010000118.1:0-6975 GCA_043756925.1 Arcicella sp.
CCTGCATATACCTTTACGTGCGTATGCGAAAGTGCCGTTGAAACCTTGTCGTAAAGGCTTTCATTGGTGATTACTACGCAATTCGGGTTGAACTTAATACTTTGTTCAATCAATAAATCAGCATTATTTTGGGCGGTCAGGAGCTCAACTTCAAAACTATCAGGATTCGCTCCGATGACTTCCAACGCCTGCGTACCTATCGAACCCGTTGAGCCAAGAATGGCAATTTTTCTTTTTTGCATAAAATTTACGTTCACGCCAAATCTAAGGCTTTTAAACGTCTCAATAATTCTTTGTCTGAAATATCTTCTTGTTCAGACTTATCGTAAATAGAAATGAGATAAATTTCATCATCTTTTATATGAAAATGCGTAATCACTCTTGCCCCACCTCTTTTACCTTTTCCTTTTGATTCAATGGCAAGGCGGATTTTGTAACAATTTATCGGCAAAGAGTCTCCTTGAATGGGATTCTCAAGTAAAGATTCCGACAATTCAATTACTTCATCGATGAGAGAACGGTACTTTTTGACTAATGGTTTAAGTTCTTTTTTAAAGAATTGGGATGCGTTTACTTTCATGGTATAAGTCCCTCCGCTTTAAATTCAGCTATCATTTCATCAAAAGTTTGCATTTTTTCTATGCCTTTCTTATGTAAATTTATTTCTTCCACAGCCTCAGAAATTCCGTCAAGAATACGCTTGTGTTCCATGGATAAACTTGACTCCTTAACTTTTATTTTTTTTTCAATCTTCACATTATGATAAGATTCGACCATCTTCATAAATGATGAGATTTGATTATCTGGTATGGTAAGTGTTAATTGTGTCATGGCTTTGTATTTTATGAACAATATTTCTACAAAAATAACGCTTAAAATTATACAAACCTCATTTCATAAACTCATTATCCACCATTCGCCAGATATTCAATGGGTTATCATATTTCAATTCATCGGGCAGCAAATTATCTGGAAAACTTTGATAGCTGGCGGGGCGAACAAAACGTTTAATGGCATCGGGTCCAACGGAGGTAAAACGGCTATCGGTACAAGACGGAAATGGTCCCCCATGTTGCATGGCAAAACACACTTCTACGCCCGTGGGAACGTTGTTGAAATTTAACCTTCCCGACAGATTTCTGAGAATATCCACAATCTCTTCGTTGGCTTGTAGTTCTGCTTCGGTTGCCATTAAAGTTGCGGTTAGTTGCCCTTCTAAAAGACTCAAAACTTCTTCCATTTGTGCCAAATCTTTACACTTGATTACCAATGAAAACGGTCCAAAAACTTCTTGGTGAAGCGTTGGACTTTTCAAGAAAACATCTGCACTAACCGAAGCAATTGTGGGCGTACCTTGAATGGAAGCGGTTTTATCAAGTTTAGATTCCGATTCCTTAGTTACATTATCTTCCCCCAAAACGATTGATTTTTTGGCTTCGTAATTTTTATAAATCCCTTCATTCAACATCGTGGCGGGAGCAATTTTCTCAATTTCATCCGATAAAACATCCATGAATTTTGTTAAATCTGCATTATCAATTCCGAAAATTAATCCTGGATTGGTACAAAATTGACCAACGCCCAGAGTAATTGAATTGGCATAACTCAACGCCACATTTTCTGCACTTTCTCGCAATTTCTCGGGCATCAAAATCACTGGATTTACACTTCCCATTTCCGAAAATACGGGAATTGGTTCTGGACGTTGGTTCGCCATATCATACAGGGCTTTTCCCCCACCAAAAGACCCTGTGAAGCCAACTGCTTTGGTGCTTGGGTGCATCACAAGGGCTTTCCCGATTTCAAAACCATCGCCACCGTCTAAGTGAGCAAACACGCCTTCGGGCATTCCTGTACGTTGGGCAGCCCGCAAAACCGCCTCTGCCACCATTGCCGATGTACGGGCGTGAGCGGGGTGTCCTTTCACCACCACGGGGCAACCTGCAGCTAAGGCCGAAGCCGTATCTCCACCCGCCGTAGAGTAAGCAAAAGGGAAATTGCTCGCCCCAAAAACTGCCACTGTGCCAATTGGGACTAACATTTTGCGTAAATCCACCTTCGGAATCGGTTGGCGTTTGTGGTTTGCGGTATCAATTCTTGCCTCCACCCACGAGCCTTCGTCCAAGAGGTCAGCGAACATTTTTAGCTGTCCCATTGTGCGTCCACGCTCGCCCAAAAGTCGTCCTTCGGGGAGATTAGTTTCTTGCATGGCAGTATGGATTAAATCCATGCCCAAACCTCCCACTTCTTCGGCAATGGCTCTCAGAAATAGGGCTTTCTGTTTGCCAGAAAATTTTCGATATTTTTTGAACGCTTCGGCAGATTGAAGCATTATGTTATTTAATTGTTCCATGGTTGAATATGAGTCTGTAAATTAGGGACAATATACCAATCAAAAGAGTTTTTCGTTCAATAGTCGTGAAAATATTGTGATAATTTTCGCTGAAAACGCAGTATTTCAATCATTTAAAGGTATTTTTATTAACTTTGGTATAAATTACTTCACCTAAAAATTAATCAGAATTATAAATATTAACTCGCAGGGCAGTTTTTATATCCAGATTACCCCTCGCAAGGGTTATGAACCCTTGCGAGGGGTCTTGCGACTTAAATTCAATACTAATTTAATTGTTCTTATATTCGATGTTATTTAGACTCAAAAATATATTCCTCCCTTTGGTTTTTCTCTTGATAATCCAAACCTACACTTTCGCTCAAAAACGTGAAGGTAAAAAGAAGGATGAACCCACTGTTTCGCAACTTCAAGAAGCCGAAGCCTATTTCACCGAGGGTATGAAATTTTATATGATGGAAGATTATGAAAAAGCTATTCCACCGTATCAAAAAGCCCTTGAAATTACACCCAATAACGGGGGAATTTTTTATGCTTTGTCCAATAATTACCAAAAATTAAAAGACGAGACTAATGCTATTCTTTATGCTGAAAAAGCCGTTCAGCAAGACCCTGAAAATACAGTTTACGGAGAACTCTTAGCCGACTTGTACGTGCGTAAACGTAAGTATGAAGAAGCGGTAAGGGTTTATCAAAACTTGATTGCTCAAAACCCTACTCGTGCTGAATATCATTTGGAACAAGCCGCTGTCTATATATTTGATAATCAGTATGATGAGGCTCTAAAATCCTATGACCGTGCCGAGCGAATCATGGGCGTGAGTGAAGAAATTACTCGCCAAAAACAGATGGTTTTGATGAAGGTTGGTAAAGTGGATGAGGCAGTGAAAGAAGGGGAAAAATTAGTCAGTTCAGACCCCGAAGAGATTGAATTTAGCATCGACCAAGCGGAGCTTTTAATGTCGAATAAAAAGAATGCACAAGCAATTCCATATCTTGAAAAAATACTAAAAGTTAATCCCGAAAATGCTCAGGCTCATATAATGTTGGCACAATTGTATCAAGAGAAGGGGGATATGGAAAAATGCAACCGTGAACTGGAATTAGCTTTTGCCGATGTTAATTTGGATGCAACCACGAAAGCCAGAATTTTGATGGGCTATATTGCCATGATAAAAGATGATAAGTCGAAAGAAACTGCCTTTAATTTGGTAAAAAATCTGGTAAAACAAAGTCCAAACGACCCTAAATCACACGCAATTTTTGGAGATTTATTGATGCAAAAAGGCGATGAAAAAGGAGCGAGAGATGAATACGTAAGAGCTGCTCGTTTGGATAAATCAGTGAATGAAGTTTGGGGGAATATTATTAACATGGATTTTAAGTTGAAACAGGTGGATAGTGCCATCGTTCACAGCGAAGAAGCCATTGAAGTTTTCCCGAATCAAGCCGCATTTTGGTATTTGAACGGCTCGGCGTATTATCAAAAACGAAATCATAATAAAGCCCTCGAATCATTGGAGGAAGCTCGCAGATTAGCTCCTGAAGGTTCCGATTTAACCCAACATATTTATGCACTTCTGGGCGATACTTATAACAGTGTAAGTAAATACGAAAAGTCGGATGATGCTTATGAGGCAGCTTTGAAGGAGAATCCCGACAATGACCACGTGCTAAATAATTACAGTTATTTTCTTTCATTACGAAAAGAAAAATTGGAAAGGGCGGCTTCATTAGCAGAGAGATTAGTAGAAAAACATCCCGACGATGCCACTTATTTAGACACCTACGCATGGGTTTTGTACGTAATGAAAGATTACAAGAAATGTAAAACTTTCATGGAGAAAGCGGTAATATTAAACGATCAAAAGAAAGATAAAAGTGGGGTAATTGTAGAACATTATGGCGATGTTTTATTCCAATTGGGAGAAACCCCCAAAGCCGTTGAGCAATGGAAAAAAGCTAAAATTACTGGCACAACCAGCACCTTGATTGACAAAAAAATTACTGAAATGAAGTTGGTAGAATAGTTAAATAAGTTAGAAGGTTGTAGAAGTTAAAGAGTTAAAAACACTCTTCAAACTTAACTTTTTAACTTCTATAACTCTTTAACTTTCTAACTAAATAAAAATGAACAAAACCCTAATATTTTTTCTTGCATCAACACTTTTTTTTACTTCTTGTAAACGTAGGCAAATCAATCAATCTACCAATGTTCCTTCTGGCACGGATTCTACAAATATTGTTATTACGCCACCCATAAGCAAAGATTCAGCAAAGATTATTATTGTAGATGTACCTGTGAAGATGGCTGAAAATGAGGTGGATAAATTAAAAATTGAGGATATTGACTTTAAGTATTTGAAGGCAAAAGCTAAGGTTTCCTATAAAACTCCCGACGATAGCAAGAGTTTTACGGTTGATATCAGGATGAAGAAAGATAGCCTTATTTGGATGAATATATCTGTCATTGGCATTACTGGGGCAACGGCACTTTTTGATAGAAATTTAGTAAAGCTGTATAATAAAATTGAAGGTGAATATAATGAATACACTTACGCTGATTTTTCTGAGAAGTTTAAGTTTAATATTAGTTACGATATACTTCAATCTTTAATTGTTGGTAATCGTCCTTTCAAGAAAAATAAATCACGAGTTGTGCGGGAGAATGAATATTATTTATTAAAGCAAGAGCAAGATAAAGTGTTGATTGACAATTATATTGGCGAAAACAAGAAGTTGAAAAAGTTGTTGCTTACCCAAGAAGATACCAATAACAAATTGACGCTTGACTTTAATGATTTCACGATGTTGAATCAATATTTATTCCCAAATTCGAGTTTGATAACGGTTGATTATAAATCTAATGAAGACCAAAAGATGTACCAAACAGTGGTGAATATCAAGCACACAAAAGTAGAATTACTGGAAACGCCCTTGGAATTTCCTTTTAAAGTTCCTGAGAAATTGTTGAAAAAGTAAATTAATAGTCAAACAGCGACACTATATAAAAACATATCATTTTTCAAATAAATACAAAAAATGACAATAATTATCGAACCCAATTTCAATAAAAGTGAGATTGATAATCAGCTTAAAAATTAAAAAGAATAAGCGTTTCGATGCTTTTAAGCATTTTGGGAAATTGCAGTGGGGACAAGATGCCCTCGCCTTTCAACGTGAATTAAGAGCTGAATAAGATGGAAGCAATTTTTGCAGAGACAAATGCTTTGATACGATTATTTGGTGGCGATTTTATGGTACTGGAATTATTAAATGGCAAAACTGTCTTTATTTCTGAAATTACAGAAATGGAATTACTCTGTAAACCAAATGCCAGCAAAGAGGATAAAAAATTAATACAGACATTATTAGACGACTGTATTATTATCCCGTTTAGTCAAGAAATTAAGCGTAAAGCCATCAAAATAAGATTAAGTACCAGAATGAAACTCTTGGATTCTATTATTGGAGCTTCTGCAATTATTGCAGGATTATCAATCTTGACAAATGATAAAGATTTTTCAAGGTTGGAGAATGAAATAGATGTTATTTTATTGCCAAATCAATAACTGAACACAATAGCAACTGTAATACAAAGAAAATCCTTACGTTCATAAATTATCAAAAACATATCACATTCATTCAAGCAGCCCCGAAATTTGTTTCAGGACTGCTTCTTGTTTTGTTATGTCTTATGTTCGTAGATACTCACGCACAAAAGCGTAGGCAGGTGAGTCGCCGTGATAGGTTGGAAGCTATCAAGCGGGAAAACTTAGCAAAAATTCAGGAAATTAATAAAATTATTGAGAAAACCGAACAGAAAAAAGAGGTTTCTGTCGGGAAACTCAATGCCATTGGCGAGCGGATTAATAAGCAAAACAAACAGATTGATATTATCTCCGAAAATCAGCAATTGCTTGATAATGAAGCACAAGAACTCACCAAAGTAACCACAGAATTATCTGGAAATCTCGAAAAACTACGAGTGGAATACGCCAAAATGATTTTTGCTTCCGCCAAAACCAGCAATCGTTTTAATAAATTGAGTTTCCTGTTTTCTTCGGCAAATTTTAATCAATTAGTTAGACGATATAAATATCTCCAACAATATTCAGAAGCCCGTGAAAAACAATCAGTTTTAATTCAGAAAGTCAGAACTGAGTTATTGGCAGAACAAGTGAAAATCTTGCAAAAAAAACAAGAACAAGCCTCAGTATTGAAAGAAAAAATTACGGAAACTCAGAGTTTACAGGTATTAAAGGGCAAGCAATCTGATGTAGTAGGGCAACTGAACAAGAAAGAAAAAGTGCTGAGAAGTCAATTATCAAGCAATAAACAAGCCGTTGAACGATTGGAAAATATGATTGCCAAAATCGTAGAAAGAGAAATAAAACGTTCGCAAGAACGTGAACGTGCCAGCAAGCCTGACCGTGAAGATTCTCCCAAGGAAAACCGAAAGGCATTTGCTATGAATGCTGAAGAAACTAAATTAGCCACTTCATTTTCAGCCTTGCGTGGACGTATGCCGTGGCCCGTGAATTCAGGATTTGTTTCTGACCATTTTGGGGTGCATAATCATCCAGTTTTAAAAGGCGTTCGGACGAACAACAATGGCGTGG
>JAYVRF010000119.1:0-6969 GCA_043756925.1 Arcicella sp.
TAATTAGTAATCAGATTATTAGCTGGGTGGATTTTGATAAATACTTAGATTTGATTAAACCCAAAAAGTATTCAATAGTACAAATTGTATAGTAGTATATAGACTTACACAATACTTCATTAAAAGATTTTCCTTTAATTTAACCTAATATACCATGTTTGATTTTCAGATAAAAGACCCATCAACCGTCTATGATGTCGTCATTATTGGTTCAGGGGCGGGTGGTGGAATGGCTGCCCACGAACTCACCAAAGCGGGAGCAAAAGTCTGCGTTTTGGAAGCTGGACAGTATTTTGACCCCGCTGACCCTAAATATATAACCCAAATGAAAGCCCCGTGGGAATCTCCCCGACGTGGGGCAAGTTCAACTCGTGCTTTTGGCGATTTTGATGCGGCTTATGGCGGTTGGAATATTGACGGAGAGCCTTATACAACCACCGCTGGCACGGAATTTCACTGGTTTCGTTCAAGGATGCTGGGCGGACGAACCAATCACTGGGGGCGTATTTCATTGCGTTTTGGACCCGACGATTTCAAACGAAAATCCATTGATGGTTTAGGCGATGATTGGCCCATCGGCTATGACGATATTAAACCTTATTACGATTATATTGATAAAATGATTGGAATTTTTGGCTCAAATGAAGGTTTACGAAATGAACCCGATGGGATATTTTTACCCGCCCCAAAACAACGTTTGCACGAGTTAATGTTGCAAAAAAACAACAAGAAATTAGGCATTCCAACAATTCCTTCGAGGCTCTCAATTCTTACAAAAGCCATTAATAAAGACCGTGGAGCTTGTTTTTATTGTAATCAATGTAGCCGTGCGTGTTTGGCTTATGCCGATTTTTCATCGTCTTCGGTTTTGATGATTCCTGCCATGAAAACGGGAAATTTGACGTTAATTACCTACGCCATGGCTCGTGAAGTTTTGACCGACCCCACAACAGGATTGGCAACGGGCGTTTCCTACGTGGACACGGTGACTATGACGGAGAAAGTTGTGCGGGGAAAAACCGTTATTTTGGCGGCAAGTGCGGGTGAAACGGCTCGTTTATTATTAAATTCAAAATCAACTCGTTTTCCCAATGGTTTAGCAAATTCAAGTGGTGTTGTGGGGCGATATATTAATGATTCTACGGGGGCTTCTCGTTCGGCAATTATTCCTGCTCTTTTTGATAGGAAACGCTACAATGAAGACGGTGTGGGCGGAATGCACGTTTACACACCGTGGTGGTTAGATAATAAAAAGTTGGATTTCCCAAGAGGTTATCACATTGAATACGGTGGTGGAATGGGAATGCCAGCTTATGGTTTTGGTTGGGGTATTGAAGGAATTAATGAAAAATATCCAACTCGTGACGGCATCAAAAAGGCTGCGGGCGGCTATGGAGCCACTTTGAAAGAAGATTACAGACGTTTTTATGGAGCTTATATTGGCATGGCTGGTCGTGGTGAGCCCGTGCCTGATTATAATAATTACTGTGAAATTGACCCAAACTTAGTTGATAAATTTGGTATTCCTGTACTGAGATTTAATTACAAATGGTCGGATTATGAAATCAAGCAAGCCAAGCATATGCAGGACACTTTCGAGCAGATTATTCATGAAATGGGTGGTGAAGCCTTGGGCAAAAAACCCGATGCAAAAACCAATTACGGTTTGGCTGAACCTGGCAAAATTATTCACGAAGTGGGAACCGCTCGTATGGGAAATGACCCTAAAACTTCGGTTTTAAACAGTAATTGCCAAGCTCACGATGTCAAGAATTTGTTTGTGGCAGATGCCGCTCCATTTGTTTCGCAAGGAGATAAAAATGCAACATGGACGATTTTAGCATTGTCAGCACGTACTTCAAATTATATTATTGAACAGAAAAAAATGGGAAACCTGTAAAAAATTGGAACGCATCTGCGTCATCTGCGTTCCATCAATAACCATCATGAAAAAAAGAGATTTTTTAAAAAATATAGGGCTTTCGTCGCTTGGAATGGCGGTGATGAGTACCGATGCTTTGGCAGGTGAAATGTTGGATGGTCCAAAACCTAAGAAAAAGGCTATTGTTCCAACAGATAAATCGTCAAAATTGAATTATGGCAGAACCAAGGATGAAGCTGCCAGAGATGCTAAATTGATGGCAGAAAGGTTTTTAACCGAACATGAATTAAAAACGATTACTGTTCTTTCAGACATCATTATTCCTGCCGATAAATTCTCTGGGAGTGCCTCACAGTCGGGTGTAACGGGCTTTATTGAGTTTATTGTGAAAGATAAACCCGAATTCAAAACGCCTATGCGTGGAGGTTTGCGTTGGTTGGATTCAAATGCTATTAAGCGGTATGGGAAGGATTTTATCTCAATTACGGCAAAACAACAGATTGAAATTGTGGATGATATTGCGTATCCAAAAAAAGCAAAACCCGAATTCTCACAGGGCGTAAATTTCTTTTCATTAATGCGAAACTTGACCGCAACGGGTTTCTATTCTTCCGAAATGGGGCATAAAGATATGGGTTACGTGGGCAACCGCCCGAACAATTGGGAGGGTGTACCTGATGAGGTTTTGAAGGAATTTGGGGTGAGCTATTTGTAGGATTTATAATATTTCACTATATTTAACGTTGATAAAGCCGATTTATCAACGTTTTTTTGTTCACAATTAAGCCAACCTAAAACTTAAATATGCTAACCTCTCCAAAAAATATAAGTTTTCTGCCGAATAACAGTGAAATGGGCGAATTAATCCAACAAAAAGATTGGAGTAAAACACCGCTTGGAAATCCAGAAAATTGGTCACAAAGTCTTAGAACCACGCTAAGCATTATGCTCAATTCTAAATTCCCCATGTTTCTTTTCTGGGGACCTGAACTTATTTGTTTTTATAATGATGCTTACCGCCCGAGTTTGGGAAATGATGGCAAACATCCCGCCATGTTGGGTAGTCGGGGGGAGGATTTTTGGCAAGAGATTTGGAACGATATTAAACCCATTATTGATAATGTTTTGGCAGGCGGGGAAGCTAACTTGAATGAAAACCAATTATTGCCCATTTATAGGAATAATGCAATGGAAAATGTTTATTGGACATTTAGTTATAGTGCCGTAAATGATGAATCAGGTAATCCAGCGGGGGTTTTTGTTACTTGTATGGAAA
The DNA here is from genome assembly GCA_043756925.1 of Arcicella sp. Taxonomy (GTDB): domain Bacteria; phylum Bacteroidota; class Bacteroidia; order Cytophagales; family Spirosomataceae; genus Arcicella. The sequence goes on from JAYVRF010000119.1 coordinate 3,159, forward strand.
CTACACAGCAAATAATAGCCTTAAAAGATTTAGAAGAAAGCCAAAATCAGTTAAAATTTGCCATTGATGCAGCTGAGTTAGGAACATGGGATTTGAATCCTGCAACAAACAGATTTGTTTATAACGAAAAGTTACGAACCTGGTTCGGTTTAAGTCACGAATATGAAATTGAAGCACCTTTGGCTATAAATAATATTGCTGAACGTGACCAACAGAGAACTATTGATGCAATGACTGCGGCGATGACACCAGGTTCGGATGGAAAATACTTAATTCAACATTCAGTTATTAGTCCCATTGATGGAATAGAAAGAATTATTTTAGCGAAAGGAAAAGCTTTTTTTGATGAAAATGGCGTAGCATGTCGTTTTAGCGGTATTGGACAAGATATTACTGATGACGTTGAGTATAAAAAAATCCAAGTAGAGAAAATTAAGTTTAACACCAAATTGATTGAAAGTAGCCCTGATTGTGTGAAAATTATTGATACGAAGGGAAAAATTAGCTATATGAATGAAAATGGGGTAAGTATTTTAGAAGGAGATAATAAAGAATTTTTTATTGACAGAGCCTGGGAAACGATGTGGGGCGAAAAAGAAGGCAAAATGGTTCGTGATGCAGTTGAAAAGGCTTCGCAAGGTCAAACGGTTAATTTTCAAGCACCTGCACTTACTTCCAAAGGAACATGGAAATGGTGGGATGTAATTGTTTCTGCTTTGCCAGATAGCAATGGAGTTGTGAAAGATTTGTTGGCAGTATCTCGTGATATTTCTGGACTTAAAAATGTTGAAAGAAAATTAGAAGAAAAAGAGGAACAATTACGCTTTGCGTTAGAAGGGGGAAATTTGGGATTTTTTGATTCATACCCACAAACCAAAGAGTTGAATTGGTCTGACAAGACAAAAGAATTTTATGGTTTAGCACCAGAAGCGGAAGTAACTTGGGATGGTCATCAAAAACAAATTCATCCTGATGATCTTGAAAACGCTCAAAAAACTATGGTTGAAAATTTGCAAAATGTTGAAAACGATTTGTATGAAAACGAGTATCGCACTTCCAATGAAAAAACGAGGTGGCTGAAAATTCTTGGCAAAATAAAACGAGATGAAAAAGGCGTTCCTGTACGTGTGACGGGTGTTATTCAAGATATTACGGAACAGAAAATAGCTGAAATTAAACTTATTGAAAGCGAAAGAAAATTTAGGATGGTTGCCGACCAAGCACCAATGTGGATTTGGTTGATGGATGTTGATGTAAATGTTTTGTACACCAATATTGCCTTACTAAATCATTTAAATCTTGTTAATTCTTCTGATTTTACGGGTAAAATTTGGGAAACAGTTGTACATCCAGATGATGTTGCGGTTGTCTATAAAAATTATAGTGATGGAGCTTCCCAACATAAGCCTTTTAATTTTGAATGTCGAGTTAAAAACGTTGCTACGGGCGTTTTTGAATGGCTATCACTGAATGTTGCACTTCGACATGAAGGCAATGAGTTTGTGGGTTTTATTGGGACTGCGATGAATATTCATCAACAAAAAATGCAGATGATTGCCCTTGAAGAAAGCGAAGAAATATTTAGAACATTAACAGATTCATTACCTCAAATGGTTTGGATTACGGATGAAAAAGGAAATATCAAATTTTTATCAGAAACATGGAAAAAGTTCACTGAAATGTATGATGCAATCTTTGAAGAATGGCGGTCAATAGTTCATCTTGATGATATTGAGGGCGTAGAAAAGGCTTGGACGAATAGTTTATCAACGGGTATTATTTATAAATATGATATGCGTCTGAGGAATAAAAAAGGTGAATTCAAATGGTTTACCGTTAATGGAGAACCCGTTTTTGATGCAGAAAATAAAATTGTTAAATGGGTTGGTGCTTTTACGAATATTCACGCAGAGAAAAGTTTCTCGCAAGAATTAGAAAAACAAGTCAATGAAAGAACCAAAGAATTATTGGTTGCAAAAGATAATTTGATATTTAAAAATGATGAACTTCAAAAAATGAATAAGGAAATGGAATCGTTTGCTTATATTTCAAGCCATGATTTACAAGAACCGCTCAGGAAAATTCAAACATTCGTAAGCCGTATTTTAGAAAAAGAAAATGATAATTTATCGGAAACGGGGCGAGAATATTTAAGAAGAATGAATTTAGCGGGAAAAAGAATGCAACAACTTATCCAAGATTTATTGGCATATTCACGCACAAAAACCAGTGATATAAAGTTTGAAAGCATTGACTTAGAAACGATTTTAAAGGATATTAAGGATGATTTAAAAGATGAAATCAACCAAAAAAGCGTGATTATTGAAACTGATAAAACCTGTTTCATTGATGTAAAAGTCATTCCTTTTCAATTCAGACAACTTCTTTATAATCTCATTAGTAATTCAATTAAGTTCTCAAAAGCGGATGTGCAATCTGTCATAAAATTAGTTTGTGAGGTTGCAGAAGGCTCAAAATTGAATAACAAAAACCTAAAACCAAATCAGACATATTACCACGTCAAAATTTCAGATAATGGCATTGGGTTCAAGCCTGATTATAAAGAAAAAATATTTGAAATTTTCCAAAGATTACACGGCAGAGAGGAATATACAGGCACGGGAATTGGGCTTGCCATCGTAAAGAAAATTGTGGATAATCACAACGGATTTATTACTGCCGATGGAGAATTGAACAATGGAGCAACTTTTAGTATTTATATTCCAGCCGATTAAAACAAAATGCAACACATTGAACACATCGGTATTGCCGTAAAAAATTTAGAATTCTCTAATAATTTATTCACAAAACTCTTAGGAACAGCACCTTACAAACAAGAAGGCGTGGAATCCGAAGGGGTTATGACTTCCTTTTTCCAGACAGGACAGACCAAAATTGAACTCTTGGAAGCCACCAATCCAGATAGTCCAATTGCAAAATTTATTGAGAAAAAAGGCGAAGGAATCCATCATATTGCCTTTGAAGTCGCAGATATTTTGGCAGAAATGGAGCGATTAAAAAACGAAGGATTTATACTTCTGAACGATGTTCCGAAAAAGGGTGCAGACAATAAATTAGTATGTTTTCTGCACCCAAAAGGCACAAATTCGGTTTTGGTGGAATTGTGTCAGTCAATGTAACATGATTCTCCAGCAAAATACGATTCTGGAGAATCATGATACAAACTAATACCTCCGAACCTTCAAACTCTGCAAACCACCTTCAAAATTAAGGGTAATTTTCTTCGTTGATTTGTCATAATTTGGGGTTTCCCAATGACTATTTTTCTGAATAAATCCGTCAAAATCTTTTTCATTCAAACCACCGTCAATGTTTATACGACAACCCACCGACTCAGGCACCTGAAATTCAATATCAGTCAACCCCGATTCAATTTTCACTTCCAAATCATCAACTTTATCACCCAATTTCACATCAGTTTCAGTCAGACCAGTTTTGATAGAAAGTGATTTGACTTTATACTCACTCAAATCAAAATCAGCTTTACCCGCTCCAAATTCAAAATTCATATCCCAAAGCACAGATGGATTTAATTTTAGATTAATTTTATTATCGTTATCATCCCCAATATTAATATTATTGGTTTTTCCTCTCAATGCAAAATCTATTTTCCGGGTGGTTGAATCGCCCATTTTTTTCAAGGAAATATTCCCAAAAGTAAGGTTTGCATCCGCCTCCACTAAATCCGTTGAAGTACCAGAAATTTCAAACTCAGCCGCCCCACCCGAAAAATTAAGTGAAGCACTTGTGATGTTAGCACTCATCGGCAAATTCAGTTTCTGATTTGAGC
>JAYVRF010000120.1:0-26135 GCA_043756925.1 Arcicella sp.
CCTTATTATTGAAAGGGAACAAAATGGCATCGCCCCAAGAGATACTCAACCAGTCGTATGAGGGCGTTGAATATCAATTGGCATCTGCCATTAAAAATATTACAGCTACTCAGAAAAAGAAGATTGGTATTTTTGTAAATTATTCAAGATTACCTGCTGTCAATCAGATAGATTTAATTAATGCCTTAAAGAAAAATTACGAATTATATCCCGTTGATTTACGACAATCGCCTACGCTTGATGGCTTGGATGCGGTTTTGGTAATGAAGCCCGATCAAGTTTTTAATGATGACGACAAATATAAAATTGATCAATTTATTATTAACGGAGGTAAAGCATTATTTTTTGTGGATGCCGTTAAAGTAGATTCGGTTGCCCGTGAAGGAAGTTTGGCACAAATTCAGAGTGTGGGTTTGGAGGATTTATTGTTTAAATATGGAGTTCGCCTCAATTCAAACCTCATTAAAGATGCTCAAATGTGTGCTGCTATTCCTTTGGATGTGGGGAATTTTGGCGATAAGGCTAATATTCAACTCGTGCCGTGGCAATATTATCCGCTGATAAATACTTTTGGTAAGTCCCCAATTGTTAAGAATTTGGATGCCATTTACACAAAATACGTAGGTTCATTAGATACCGTTAGAGCCAATGGAATTGCAAAAACTCCTTTGTTAATGACTTCCAAATACACTCAGATTTTGAAAGCTCCTGCCGTTATGAGCTATAATTTTGCCAATAAAGAATTGAATGCTAATGATTATAAAGCAGGCGTTCAAACTGTTGGAATTTTGTTGGAAGGGAAGTTTGAATCCTTATTTAACAACCGAATTTTGCCAAGCGACCAACGTTCTGCAACTTTCAAATCAACGGGAAAACCTTCAAAAATAATTGTATGTTCAGACGGTGACATACCCATAAATGATTTTGATAAAAAGCAAAATACGTCTTTGCCTTTGGGATTCGACAAATATTCAGGAAATACCTTTGCCAATAAAGATTTTGTAATGAATGCCATTGATTATCTTTTGGATGATAATGGTGTAATCACGGCAAGAAATAAGGAAGTTATTTTACGTCCATTAGACAAAGTTGCGTTGCAAGATGAACGTGAATATTGGCAAGGAATTAATCTCATTATTCCGATTGTGGTGTTGGTTTTGGCGGGTTTGTTGAAGGGATTTTTGCGGAAGAAGCGATATACTTAATTAAAACAAAGAACCTATAAAAGTCTTCTGAATTGAACTCAGAAGGCTTTTATTATTTATATCTGATTGTAACACCTTTAATTGTGGAATCTGTAACATTCAATCGTATCACAGTATTTGCTCCAAATTCCGCAGTCATTTCTTTTATCTTTTGAATGTTTAATTTACTTCTCTCAGCATTGTAATTGTTGTATCTGAATGGAAAATAAAAATTCCCATTTTATCGTATGGCTTTGTTGGTAATTTAGTAAAGAAGATTTCTACTGAATCAGGTAACGTTTCATCGTAGTTTTCAGTAGGGTTTATCGGAATATAGGCAACAGGATTTAGATAGATACTATAATTTGAATTAACAAGAAATATGAAAATAATTGCAGAAATAGGTAATAGTTTTGTCATACAAAAAAGTAATTTAGGGATTTGATAAATAACTGACTTTAAGACAATTAACGTATTAATTACACATATTTAAAATAAAAAAGCCTTCAAAATTTCTTTTGAAGGCTTGGATTTTGGTGGTCTAACAAGGATTCGAACCTTGGACCCCCTGCTTGTAAGGCAGGTGCTCTGAACCAACTGAGCTATTAAACCAAAATAATAATTTTAGTGGTGGTCTAACAAGGATTCGAACCTTGGACCCCCTGCTTGTAAGGCAGGTGCTCTGAACCAACTGAGCTATTAAACCGTTTACGTTACTTTTAACGTGGTACAAAATTACAGTTTCTCTACTAATTATGCAAGCCTAAATATTTAAAAAATTAACAATGATTTAATTTACCTTGATAATCAGAGGTTTAGCTTTAAAGTATTTTGAAATAAATATTTTTTAAATTTCCTTCCATTTTTTGTTACCGAGTAATAAGCCTTTACGACTAAGCAGTTGTAAAGGCTTTTTTATGATTGCTTAATTAACTCAATTCCCTTTAACGTCTTATCTCAAATCAAACTCATGTCTAATCTAACAACACATCGTGACGCTCTTTTGACCGTTGATTCTAAAAGAAATATTGTCCTTTATATTGACCGTATCGTCATGTTGAAAGGAGAAGGCAATTACACCCTTTTTCATTTACAGGATGGAAAGACTCGTCTGTACGCCCATTGTATTCATTCGTATGAAGATATTCTTCAAGCAAAAGGCTTCTTGCGTGTACACAAATCGTTTATGATTAATCCAAAATTTGTCTTGGATTATGACAATGATGAAAATCAATTAATTATGGAAAATAACCTTGTGGCGAATGTTTCTCGGAGGAAGAAGGGGGTTCTGAATTTTTAGCCTTAGAGAAGTGTTTAGCGTTTTGTCATTGTAAACGTAGTAAAACAACCTTTTGGATTCGAGGAAAAGACTTTAAGTTCCTTCCATCAATTCAAAAGATTGCTTTACTACGTTCGCATTGACAGCATAACAGATAATTATGCCGACGTGAATTAACGTTGAACCATTGATTTATTTATGATTAATTGAAATATTTATCATTTTACGTATATTTAAAACGTAATTTCAAATATACATAAAATGATAGAAAGAGATATCGCTTTTAAACTCATAGAGTTCACCCAAAAATTTCCTATTGTTTGTCTCACAGGTCCTCAGCAATCGGGTAACACTACCTCGTCGAGGCTTATTTTCCAGATTATATGAGATGAAATACTCCATGACAATCACAAAAGAACACCTCAAAACCTTCAGTTATTCAGAAATTGAATGCCTACTTTGAAAAAAGTGATTTACCCTATGATGTGGATGAGGATTTTGTGAATAAATTGTTGCTTGAAGTTAGAGACGCTATTAATCAAACTAAATGAAAAAAGTCTTAATCCTACGTGGACTCCCAGCAAGCGGTAAATCCACGTATGCCAAAAATTTATTAACCCAAAATCTACACGCTTGGAAACGCCTCAATAAAGACGAACTCCGTGCGATGTTGGATAATTCCGTACATTCCAAAACCAACGAAAAATTCATTGTAAATGTCCGTGACATGATGCTTGTAGAGGCTTTGAAAGAGGGGAAACACGTGGTAATTGATGATACAAATCTGTCTGATAGAACCGTAGAACACATTAAGCAGATCGTTCAACAATACATGAAAGATTCTGGTAATGTGGTTCACATTGAGGTAAAAGACATGGAAACATCGTTAGAAAAATGTTTGGAAAGAGACCAAAAACGGGAGAAAAAAGTGGGCGACGAAGTGATTATGAAAATGTATAAAACCCATATTCTGAAAGATGAACGTGGACCGCATTATCAAGAGCAAGACGAAACTTTACCGCCCGCAATCCTCTGTGATTTGGACGGAACTTTGGCAATTCTCCACAACCGAAGTCCTTTTGATGCCAAGCAGTGTGAAACTGATTTATTAAATATTCCAATTGCTGAAATTGTGAAAACGTATCATCAAAAAGGGGTAAAAATAATACTAATGTCTGGTCGAGAAGACGTTTCACGAAGCCAAACAACGAATTGGTTATCCTACAACCGTATTCCATATAATGCCTTGTATATGCGTAAAACGGGCGATATGCGGAGGGATGCTGTCATAAAAAAAGAATTGTACGAAGTTCATGTCAAAGGACAATTTTTCGTACAATTCGTATTGGATGACCGAAACCAAGTTGTTGATTTGTGGCGTTTAGAGCTTGGTTTGCCCTGTTTATAAGTTAATTATGGAGAATTTTAAATTTGGTAATTAGGGATTTAGTAATCGTGAAAATAAAATTACTAAACCCTAATTACACAATCCCTAAAAATTACATCCCTCTTGGCTTCTCAAAAACCGTAACTTTCAATCTTTCTTTTGCAATTTTGTCATTGGCATTTTGCAATTCAACACTCACTCTTGAAGCACTTGGCGAAGACAGTAAAACCCCCGTTTTGATATAATCCAAAGCCGTTTTTAAACACGCTTCTGACGGGTCGCCTAAATCACGAGTAAGGTCGTCCGTTTGAACTTTATCAACCGTAAATCCTTGATAAAAATCATCAAATCCTACTGAATTTACGTTTTTTAGGGCTACTGGAAAAACGTAACTATTCATCACTGGTCGAGCATAATATCCAACGGGTTTTCCGTGAGTCGTACTTCCGATTAGTTTTACATTCATAACGGGCTTTAATCCGTTGATAAGTTCCTCGCTTGCCGAGGCTGTTCCCTTGGTTACAATAATAGATACTCGGCTTAATTTCAAGCTATTAGCTAAATTTTTGAAATTATCAGTTTTATTATATTGCGTATATTTTTTATTGTGAACGGTACTCGCAAACACCTTTCCAATGGCGGATGTTGGAGCAATTAAACTGCCTAAATAACTCGAAACAGAACCATATCCTCCGCCATTATAACGCATATCTAAAACCAATTCCGTAACATTTTTGGCCTTGAAATCAGCGAAAACTTTGTCTAATTCATTTCGGGTGTCCTGCCCACTATTTGCCCCCAAAAACGAGTCAAAAGCAAAATATCCAACATTATTCCCATTAATTAAGAATATTCTCGGATTCATGACGTAATCGGATTTATATGCTTCCGATGTCAAAGAAATCGCCTGTTGCGTTCCATCTGGTTTTTCAAAAAGGACTGATTGAGAAGCCTTATTTAATTCAGTATTTAACTGGTTAATATTAGTTCTCGTAGCGTCAGTTCCATTCACTTTTAACATTTTCCATCCTCTTCTCACGCCTTGTTTTCCTGCCGAAGACTGTGAATAAACCAATTTTACTCGCAAATCTGTATCACCCACAAAACCATATTCTGCTCCAGTGTCCGAACTGTTGCCACTCACAACGTTATCCCACGTTTTTTTATCAATTACAAAACTCCAACGGTCTTGGTATCTTCCGTTTACAAAAGGACTATACGTTCTCACTTTTCGCATAACGGAATCAGCCGAAGGATAAGATAACGGTTTAAAAATCGCTGCGGTTGGCAAGTTATCTGACCATAAATAAATATCTTGCGAGTAAGCATACACACTATCACGAAGGTCGGGTGTGGCAGACATTAAAGTATTTACCACATCCGTATTTTTTTTGCAAGAAGCCAAGCCTAAAAAACTTATAAAAATAATACCAAGGAATTTAGTTTTAAGTGTCATTATTTTTTGTTTATATAAAGTGAATTTCCATATAAACGTAATCAAGTGGGAGTTAAGTTTTCTTTTTTTAAAATATATTTACTAAATTGATAATCAACTGTTTAAAACCAAAAAAACCATGCAAAAAAAATATTACAAATCAATCTTAGGGCAATTTGCTTACGTTATTGTTTCGGGAATATCCCTCTTATTTTTCCCTAATTTCCTTTTAGGATTATTCGGAATTGAACCCACCAACGAAATCTGGATTCGGGTTTTGGGAATGTTGGTTTTGGCGTTATCATTTTACTATTACGCCATGTATAAAAATGGAGGAAAAGAGGTTATTCGTGCAACCGTTCAAGGGCGTTTACTTTTCTGTGCGGGCTTAGTAATGTTCGTAATTTTAGGCATGGCAAAACCTGTCTTAATTGGCTTTGCGGTGGTAGAAACGGGCTTGGCGTTGTGGACTTTGTCGGAAATTAGGAAAGGAGGGAAACAGGAATGGTAGGGTTTGTAGTTGAATTCGATTTTAAAAAGCTCTACGAGTAGGTGGAAGAGATTTTTTCAGTTTATGCGACTCAGTCTGAATTTGGATTTGTTGAATTAAAGGATTTGTTGGATTAAAAAAGTAAATTCTCAAAATCCAAAAAATCACTTAATTTCACGAATCCAAATTCAGACAATTTTCATTTCTTTTTCAAAGTAATTACAATTGCACCATCTCTGGCTTCTTCTCCGTATCTCATTACAGCTTTTTCACCTTTATAAACATCCAATCTTTCAATATCTTCTGGATCAATTCCTTTCAATTCAATCTCGCTAACTCTCTTTCCACCCATCATATAAATTAGATTTTTTGAATTGTAAAGATCTGTCTTAGACTTATCAGTAATGATAATATTACTACTATTGATAATAGTGCCATCCTTACTCTCAAACTCCATCACGGCAGGTAATTTTGGAAATTCTTCATTGTCTTTTTTATTAATTTTTACTTTTGATTCTTTCGCTAATTCAAAATTTATCGGAACTGTAAAACGACTTCTTACAGTACGACCACTTTGTTTACCAGGAGTCCATTGAGCAAGTTCTATTACTCTCATAGCTTCTTCATCCAAACCAAAACCCGCTGACTTTAAAACAGTTACGTCTGAAATTGTACCGTCAGTATTCACGATAAATTGAGTATATACTTTTCCTCCTCGATTTGCTTTTTGTGCAGCTTCTGGATATTTCAAATTTTCTTGCAAAAATTTTACAAACGCTGTCATTCCACCTTTAAATTCAGCAGATTGTTCAACTTCAGTAAAAATTTCCGAATCTTGTTTTTTAGATTCGAGCGTATCTCGCTTAATCTCTTGAATCATCTTCACCTTATCCACCAAATCAGGACTAATAATCAATGCCTCCGACAAATCAATATCATCTTCCAATAACACCCCTGAAACTGTTTTTGAAGGTTTTACAATTACTTCTGCCAGATTTTCCTCGTAAAGTTTTTCTACTTTTTCCTCAATTTTATCTAATTGCTTGCTCGCCAAAGTTGCAGACGATACCACAATCATCAACATAAAAAGTGGAGCAATTAAGCCATATTTCATCATGGCAGTTTGGGCTGAACGTTCTTTTTGTAACATTTTTATGCGTAGTTTAAGTAATGATTGATTAAAAAAATTATTGGTCAGTGGAATGGTTTGCACCCCAAATTGTTCTTGGAATAAAAGCATGGCATACTCCGCTTTTGAGGCTTCATTTGTACTCGCTATTTCGTCGGCAATAAATTCGTGAATGTGCTTGATTGAACTTTTATAAAGATATACCACGGGATTAAACCAGTTGAAAATTGCAATCAATTCAAACAGCATCACATCGGCAGAATGAAGCTGGCGAATATGAACAAATTCGTGCTTCATGATGGTTGACCGATTCTTTAATTCCTTACTCACGAATAGCATATTAAAAAACGAAAAGGCTTGCTTTGAATCTTTCTGAACGATTTTTTGCGTCATTAGTTTACCTAAAAAAACTAAATTTCCACCGAACCGAGCAATGCCAATCAAGATTCCAATGATGTAGAAAATCGCCATAAAATCTCCTAACGTGAGCGTGTGAGCCTGTTCGGATGCTTGTACGTAGAATACTTGCGGATCATAAAGCGTGGTGATAGTCTGAGAAATTCGTTCGGTTACAAACCAACTCCGCACCCATTCCGACTGCATCAACGGAACAAAAAATGCCAACGCCGCCGATGCCACCAAGTAGCCCCGATTGAGGTTAAAAAAGGTTTCTGTACGTAACAAAATACGATAAAAACTATAAAATAGAATCAAATAAAGATTCACTTGGAGGAGGTAGTTGAGCCAATTCATGTTTTTGATTTTCGATGTTTGGTTTTTGGGTTTTGATGTTTGGTTTCCGTTATTTGATATCTAAGCCTCGAACAACGATTATCGAACATCAACTATTCGTTTTTATCTTCTTCTGTAATCTCTACAATGGCGTAATGTTTATTGTTCGTAATCGTCATTTCATCCAATAAATCTACCATATTGCGATATTTTGCTTTATCTGTCGATTTAATTACAACCGTGAAATCATCACCAATCTCACGTTTATAATCAAACAAAACTTGACGAATCCCATCGTCCGAAAAGTTGGTTGTGTGAACTTCTGGATTACATTCTCCCTGATAATAATGCACTTTGTTGTCTGTATCAATTACTACATTTAAAGATTCTGTACACTTTACTGGTGAACCATCTTTATCCTTCACAGGCATATTCAATTGCATCGTTACGGGCTTCATCAGTGAGGTCGTGAGCATAAAAAAAGTAATCAATAGAAAGCCCAAATCCACCATCGGGGTCATGTCGATTTTGGTTGATAGCTTGTGGCTACGGGCTTTTTTGCCTTTTGCGGCTTGGTCAGATGCAGATATTTCAGCCATTATTTTAATTGTTGAGTTGTTGACGGTTCGACGATTCGATTGTTGCAGTTCAGATTGTTCCTTGTTATTTCAACAATTCAACCTTCAACAATTAATACTGGTGTAGAACTATTTGGATTTTATTTGATGTACTCAGTAATTTTTATTGTGATGTGAACAAAGGACAATTTGAATTTGATTTACCCTATTTTAAAGTATTGATGCAGAAAATAGTGAATTTCCATATTTATTAAAGTAAATAATTAGAGATTTTTTACTTTCCCCAACCCCCAACCCCCAACCCCCAATTACCTAATCCCTATTTCCCTCCTCTTCCTCCTTCATTTTATTAATCATCGCCAGAATCTCATCGGCATCTTTTACGTCAATTTTCCCTTTTTTCGAGAAGAAAGAAAACAGACTTGAAAACGAATTTTGAAAATAACCTTCTACCAATTTTTCGGTGGCAAAAGAACTGTAATTATCCTTACTCACAATCGGAAAATATTCGTGTGATTTTCCGTAAGAATTATGACTCACAAAACCTTTTTCTTGCAAAATTCTGATGATGGTCGAAACCGTGTTGTAGGCGGGTTTTGGTTCGGGTAATTCGTCTAAAACATCTTTAACAAATCCTTTTTCTATTTGCCAAAGCACTTGCATAATTTGCTCTTCGGCTTTGGTTAGTTCTCTTTCTGGTTGCATGATTTTACTTTTATTTGTTGATTTGATACCTTTTTTTCAATTGTAGAATAAATATAAAACTAATTATTTAGTTTACAAACTATTTCCTTAGTTTTTTATAAAATATTTTTTAGAGCATAAAAAAAGCGGTGTATTAGACCGCTTTTACAAAATTTAATTACTTTTTATTTGTTGTTTGAAGGCAATAAAGCCGTTACTGTTATTTCAATACTTGCTCCACCCGCCAAACTCGAAACGCCCACAGTGCTACGTGTGGGGAATTTCCCAGTAAAATATTTGCCATAAATTTCGTTCATTTTCTGAAAATCATCTATGTTTTTTAGGTAAATGGTTGAACTCACAACATCCTCCAATCCAGCACCACCCGCCGTTAGCACTGCACGAATATTCTCCATAATCTGTGTAGTTTCAGCTTCTACACCTCCTTCCACTAATTTTCTCGTACTCGGAATTAAGCCAATTTGACCCGACACGAACAAAAAACCGTTCGCTTTTATGCCTTGGCTGTATGGTGCAATTGGCACGGGAGCCTTGTCCGTTTTGATAATTTCTTTACTTTGTGCGAAACAAAAAAGGGTTGATAAAAGTAAAATCATAAACAGTGCTATTGCTTTCATGGAATTAGGTTTGTTAATGGAAAGGATAATTTACTCTAAAATTTTCTTAATAAATATATCAAAAACCTCAATCAAAATCAGAATAATCACAATCCATTCCAATCGAGTGGATTCTCGGTTTTGCAGTAAATCAGTGAAAAGTCGGAGGTTATCTTGAACGATTTTTAGTTTGTAGTCAATGTCCTGATACCGCATTTTGAGGTCGAAGGTCTTCTTTAAACCCTTATCAATTCGCTCTAAATGCTCATCTTCCCAAACTTCTTCGGGTGCATCAAAAATATAGAGGTTATCAATAATACTGTTTTTAATGTTGATGGTTCTGCCAATGAATTTTAGTAAATCTCTTTTTGAATATTTAAAGGTACCCGTTTTTTCGAGTTCATCCGTAATCTCACGGGAGTCTTTAAAAATCTCCAAAGTCAAGTCTTCATAATGGTCTAAGGCCACGGATTGACCAATATTCAACATAACAATTCTGATGGTATCGTCGGTAATTTCTGAGACAGTGATTGAGTTATAGCTTAATACAACTGAAACAGAAGGATTGGTCTGTAAATCAAAATGCTCCTCGTATTTTTCTTTAACTTCATCCTCAACATAACCTTTAACAAATTTTAGAAATTCACTTTTTTCTAAGTCGGTAAAACTGGCAAAAACCACGATTCCGTAACTCAAAAGATAGCAATATTTATGTTCGTCTTGCTTATAAAAAAGTTCAGAATTATTGAATATCAGCGGTTGGCTGGTGTATTCACTTTTGAATTTCTTCAAATTAATGACTTCCGATATTTGGTAGGCTTCAATTTTCATAAGTAGCAATTAAGTGCTTAAAAACATTAACTCATGGCAGTATACTGGAATTTTCTTGCTCAGAAATAATTGATAACAAGCAAACTCTCGGTTGTAATGCCATGAGTATTATGTCGGTCGACATTGACTTGGCACTTAAATCAAATAAATACTTCTTCCAGAACAGTATTAGCATTCATTAATTTTTTCTCTAAAAGTTCTCTGTACACACCGTCCCAAAGATTAATACGTTTTTGTAGGGATTGCAGAGTCGTTTGTTCTGCTTCCATCCAAGATTGTTCATCTGTGCCGCAGAGATTCGAGGTCATTTTTAACGCAAGATGACTGTGGTGGTCTCCATCCACTTCAATATGTCTCTCTAAATAATATTTAAAAATAGAAACGTTGTGAGGTAAATTTTTATGAGCATCATTGATAATTGAGACGAACATTCCTGGAATTAAATCCTCTCTTCCAAAAGTAAAAATGGCGGATTGTAAATAATCTTTTTTGCTTTTTATTATTTCAAAGGTGAATTCAACAAATTCTTTGGCTTCTTTGGGCGTATTCGATTTTTCAAAAGCAGCATCGAAGTTTGCCGTTTGCTTTAATTCTGAAATGAACGTTTCGATTGCTATTGTATCGGCTCCACATTGTTTCATGGCATCAATGTACAATTCGAAGTGGCTTTTTCTATTACCATTCAGGTCAACATCCGATTCTTCGCCAACCACTATTTCATTTATAAGATAGCGAGTATCCGCTGAACCTTTGGGAAACCAAGGAACCGTAGTGCAAGTTAAGCTGTTTTGCAAGGTTTTTAAAAGCGACATAAAATCCCAAACTGCATAGATATGATACTTCATAAAAACCTTCAAATCTTCAACATCTTCGATGATCGAGTATACTTTATGATTGATGATTTGCTGTCTTAGGGGTTCAATAGCTGCTTGTAGTTTTTCTATTCTTTTGTTCATGAGTGAGTTTTGATAAGTTGTAAATATTTTGTGATATACTGTACTAACACTCATTTTTGATAATTTGTTGTCATTGTACTGTTTATTGAAATACTATGGTCTTATTTGTCCATCCCCCGTAATAATCCATTTTTCAGTAACTAATTTTTCCAAAGCAAATGGACCTCTGGCGTGCAATTTTTGGGTTGATATGCCTATTTCTGCCCCTAAGCCAAACTGACCGCCATCGGTGAAACGAGTTGAAGCATTGGTATAAACTGCGGCAGCATCAATTTCTTGAATAAATCTATCGCAATATTCTTGATTTTTAGAAATAATTGCCTCAGAATGTCGAGACGAATATTTATTGATATGTTCAATCGCTTCGGTGAATCCAGCGACTACTTTTACCGAACATTTATAATCTAAAAATTCTCTACCAAAATCATCCCGAGTGGCTTTCTGGAGATGAGGATAATCAATTTCTGAAAAGATTTTATGCGAGATTTCATCGGCAAAAATTTCAACATTCCATTTCAAAAAACCACCTTCAAGCATTGGTAAAAAGGTTTTGGCAATGGCTTCATCCACCACAATGGTATCCAAAGAATTACAAACCGATGGTCTCGAAACCTTGGCATTTATTACAATTTCTGCAGCCTTTCGCAGGTCTGCGGTGGTTTCTACGTAGGTATGACACACGCCCGCACCCGTTTCAATGGTGGGAACGAGTGAATGTTTACGAACAAATTTAATCAATGATTCTGAACCACGTGGGATGATTAAATCAACGTATCGAGTGGCGGTCAAAAGTTCTTTCACTAATGCTCGGTCGGGTGGGAGGAGGGTGATGCAGTTAGTATCAACGCCAAATTCCCGAAGTACATCGTGAATCAAATTTACTAAAAAAGAATTAGTATCAAAAGCATCCGAACCGCCCCGCAAAACCACGGCATTTCCAGAACGTAAACACAGGGCTGTAACATCAATGGTAACGTTTGGGCGAGCTTCATAAATCACGCCCACAACGCCCATTGGAACGGCTATCTTTTTGATTTTCAGACCATTATCTAACTCTTTCTCTAAGAATATTTGTCCAGAAGGGTCAGGTAATTGAGCAATTTCTCTTAGACTTATGGCTAAATCTCGAATGCGGGATTCGGTTAATTTTAGGCGGTCATATTTGGGGTCAGCCAAATCCATGCGAAGCAAATCTTTCTGATTTTCAGTTATGATTTGCTCCGTATTTTCTAAAAGTATTTCAGCTAAACGGTTAAGAATTCCCTTCTTTTGTGTATCATCAAGTCGTCTAACTTCGGCTGCGGCAATGTGAGTTTTTTCTAAAAGCGGTATGATTGTTTTAGGAATTTCTAAGGTTTCCAATTCCATGCTGAAGGTTTTTTATGTAATTTCATGGTAAAGGTCGGTAAAAATTCAAGAACAAAAAATTTTATAAAAACTTGGATAGTTTTTAAACAAAAGAAGGAATGGTTAACAAAACCATTCCTTCTTAGTAAACTTAACTTACAAACGTCCGTGGGGTGGTGGAGGTTTTGGAGAATGTATCTTTATTGATTTACGGAAATTTGAAGGTGAAAGACAAAACTGGGAATGAATTTTTAAAAACTCAGACGACTGCTTTTTATCGTTGTGGAGCATCTAATAATAAGCCTTATTGTGATGGTTCACACGTAAAAATAGTTTTTGAAGGATAATTTTTTTGAAGTATAAGGTATAAGGTTGTAGATATGAGGCAAAATTATGATGGATAATTAATATTTCTGAAACTAAAAAATGCCCATTTTACTTTTTACCTTATACCTACGACCTATTACCTCATACCTAAATAACTATTTTTTTATCATCCGCATACTCTCAACATGAAATCCATCTAATTGATAATCAATCAAATACAACCCAGAAGAAAAATTTTCTATGTCTAATTTTACTTGATAAGTATTGATGTTTTTCTCTTCATCTAAGACGGTTTTAATAAGTTTTCCAGTAAAATCATAAACATTAATTCTTGCTTTCCCTTTCTTCGCAACATTATACTCAATAGTTGTTTCTGATTCTGTTGGATTTGGGAAAATTCTTAATGGAAATTTATTAGCAATTTCTTCTTCATTTGCCAGTGGCTGACCAAATACTTTTAATTGAGCATCTAACCAAGAAGTTCTTTGGCGAATCCAGTCTTTCATCCAAGAGGTTTCGTTTTCATAAGTTGATCCTACGTAATAATTTGGCCATACTTTAAACCCCAAAACGCCCGTCCAACGGTTATTATTCCTAATTCTTGCGTCTTGCAAAACAGTTGCAGTAGAATCCATCCAAGTATTAATTCTATCGGGATTTAAAGCGGTTTTGCGTAATACTTCCCACCGTTTTGAGGCTTTATATCTAAAAGTTGAATCAACCGAAAGGCGTTCCCACCACGTTGGCGAAAGGAAAGTTAAGTCTTTTGCAGGAATTGCCAAGTCGTTCACCTTATATTGCCAACCCGTTGATTTGTAGCCATCCAAATAATCGGCATTCCCAAAAGCCAAGTTATAATCCCAAGCGGGACCCATTTTTAATTTACCACCTTTTGAATCCTTATCTTTGTAAAAATACGTACTGAGACGATATCCGTCCACATTTTTAGTAAATTCAGTAATTAAAAAATAATCTATAAATGAATCAATGTCAATCATATCTCGCCATTTTGCTTTGGGTGTTAAATAATCCGAACCTTTTAAAGACGTTTCAAATTCAGTAACATAATTTTTTATATAATTAAATTGAGCATCCGTAATGTCCGTAATTTTTGGGTATTCAATCTGAATTGGAATCGTGTAATTTACCCCATTAACTGTCAAAGTAGTATTCCAAAGTTTTGATTTTGAGCCTTCCGTTTTGTCAATTTTCAATAAATATCCACCCGTCACATCGTCTCCCGTGTTATCCGTTAATTTTAATGAAGAAATATCTACCCGATTTTTATCTTTTTTTACTTTTTCCATCAAAATATAAAGTCCTTCATATTTATTATTAATTATCATTTCGCAATAACGTGAACGAGTAGCATAACGTCCCATGCGATTCGCTAAATCATATGCCAATACATCACGCATGAGGGTTTTGTCGTTGTAAGTGGCATTCAAAACCCAATCAGATTCTTCGGGCATTCCCAACAAAGCAACTTTACGGCTTTTTTCGGTGGAATCAACCCAGAGTTCAAATCCATAAGGCTTTTTAGGAAAGAATTGTTGGGAAGTTGAACCTCTTAATTCAATGCCTGTTTTGCCTAAATACCCTGTTGGTTTGTCTGTAACGCTGTTTGTTTTGCCAATGCCGTTGTAAATTAATTCCATATCAGCTAAAATTTTTGGCTCATTTATGATTGCTTTTCCTTTGGTATTGACCTTAATGATGGGAAGATTGGAGGTCGTCAGAGTTTGTCCTTGCAAAATAGAAACAGTAGTAATTAGTAAAATGGAGATGGTATATAATTTTTTCATGAGTTTGTTGAAACTTTACATTGATGGCATGACTTTGAATTATGCCATCAATAATTGAATAAAAAATAAGCCTTTACTGACGGCAAAGGCTTACGAATACGTTACTAAAAATTTAGATTATTAAAAATCATACCCCAAAGTAACATAAGAAATTGGAGCTTTGACTTCCTTGTTTTCCCAGCCCCAACCGAGGTCATACTTGATATAATAGCCCAATAAAGTTGTTCTGGCACCAACGCCATAACCAATCAAAAATGGATTTCTAAAATCCGTAACCGTTGCTTGAAAAGGCAAAGAACCACCTCCAATAACGCTGGTATTAAATCCGTTTTTACGACTAAAAGGACCTACGCCCGACCAAGCCGTTCCAACATCAGTAAAGGTTGTAATCAATAAATTCTTAAAGAAATTACTATAAATTGGACCATCATAAATGTACTTTGCTACGGGTAATCTGACTTCAACGTTCAACGCTAAATGGCTCACACCCGACAATTTATTGATATTAAAACCTCTCAAAGGCGTGGCATAATCCAAAAAGAAAACATCTTTATTGTCAAATCTCGAACCGTTAAATGGATTGTTATTATCGGTTCGGTTCTCGTATTGACATTCCAACCAATTATCCATTCCGCCCATGACAGTCTGTTTTGGAGCATTTCCAAAAGAATGTCCACCCGATAAACGTCCTGCCAAAATTATTCCTTTTCCAAGTCTTGCATAGTGACGTAAATCAAGATAAAGTCTGTTAAAACCGTCCTGTGCGTTTCTCAAACCCGAATAATGGTCAAAACGGAAACGGAAACGAGTTCCTTCCAATTGGTTCAAACCGTGACTAATGGTATTATCAAAAACGAATTCAGCCCTTCCACCCAAATAATCAGAAAACCCATCGGGTGAAGAAAGATTTGCTAAATCCAAAAAGCGATTCGTCGTGTAGGACGGTGAAACAAAAATTCTGGTATTGGTATTGATTGGATAAGAAGCTGAAAGGGTCAATTTGTTAAAGTGGTACTTTTTTGCTCCTTGTTCAACGTCCTCGCTGATTGAACGGCGGTCGTATCGAACACTGTAATCAATGCGTTTTGCCAAGTAAGAATATTGACCCCACAAATCAGAATTTTTCAAATTTGGTGTAATAAAAATGCCACCTTGTAAATGATGATTCTCCAATAAATCATTCATATTGATGATTCCTTTCAAGCCAAAACCACGCTGTGGCAAAGGATCAACCACAAAATCAAGGTCAGTATTATTTACAACAAACGGATTATTGTAATCAACGGGTCCTCTAATTTTGATATTTTCTTTTCTGTTTTGTTTAGACAAAATGATCTTTTCAACCTTATTTTTCTTATCATTTTTAGTTGAACTTGCCTGCGTTTCAGTATTTTTCTTCGTAAACGTTCCTGAGTCAAATTGATAATTTTCTGTGTCGATTTCACCTTTTTCTAAGATGATTTTAGACTTGGTTATGGGTATTTCAGGGATAACTGAAACTACTGGATTATCAGTTTTTGACTTGTCATTTGGCGTAGTAACATTTTGTGATATACCATATAATTTTACATTTCTACCTGTATAAGGAAGATTATTTTTAACCGTAAAATCAGCTCGTTGTTTGAATGAAATAATTTCTGAATTTCCCTCTATTGTCTTAATTACCAAGCCATTAGAACTTGGAGTGAAGTCGAAATCATGAATATCATTTCTTAAATTACTTACTTGAATTAATGTTGAATCGCTGGCGGTCAATCTATAAATATTTCGGATGCCTCTTTCATCGCTTAAAAAATAAATCGTATTTCCATCTGCCACAACAAGGTTTGTGATTGACCCCATTGAATCTACCAAACGCCTAACGGTTTCTTGTTTTGGCTTGCCTTCATGAAGGAATAAATTGAATTTATTAGTAAGCGTTTTGTAAGAACCTTTATCCACATCCAGAGAATCTTTCAAACGGTTTGAAGTAAAAACTACTTTACCAGCCGAACCCACAAATCGTGGACTAAGGTCGTCATAAAGGTCATTGGTTAATTGGGTAATTCTGCCCCGAGCTGTATCGTAAAGAAATAAATCGTTTTGTCCTTTGCTGGTGGCACTTAAAATTAAGGTCGTTCCATTATCTGAAACATCAAAATCTTGTATCTGGTCAAAATCTTTTAGATATTTTCTTGAAGCAAATTTTCCAGTTAAATCTTTTTCTGTAATGTCATTATAAATATCAAGAATAACATCTCCTTGATTTTCATAAATCACTGCTAAAGTTCCCCCCTTCGTCCAAGATAAAAGAGGGTTATTGTAATCAATTGATTGGTTTAACGTTTTGTACCCTGAAGTTAAAATATTAACAGTACGTTTAGTTTTCAAATCCATCACTTCAACCGACGAACGTCCTAACTCATTTCTGGAATAAGCCACAAATGCTCCGTCAGGACTGATTTTGAACTTATTTACTCGGTCTGAACTATTAAATTTTACTTCTTTAACCTTGAAATCGTAATTAGTTGCAACATAACTATAATTAACATTATCTGCCATTCCTGCATAATATTCACGCCATTCCTTCATGGCTTTGCTAAAAGGCATTCCGAGTGTACTTGATATAGATGTTTGCTCATTACGAATGATTCGAGTAAGATTCAGAATGTTTGAAATATTATCTTTTCCATGACGTTCAGCAATGAAATTCCAGATTGATTGTCCCACAAAAGCCGATTCTTTTCCAACCGTTTGACTTGGTTTTCTCAGTGTTTTATTGGTAATAGCATCACGCATATATGAATCCATTTCCGTACTCCAACCTTCTGATATATAGGCAGTTATGCCATTCATAAACCAGTCTGGAACGCTCAAAAGTAAAGAGTTTTGTAAAGATTCTTTTATGCTTCCACCGTATAACATATCGTGAACATAAACATGAGAAATCTCACGAACAAGGTCTTTTCTGAACGTAATAGAATTGCCAGAATAAGCAATTTCAATGCGAGATTTTGCTAAATTTTCTTCTTTAATTTCACGTTCACTTGAAAGATTCAAGCCAACATTACTTTGATTTAAGTCCTGTGTAGAAGTATAAACGAAAATTTTAGTCCGACTAAAAGGTGAATACCCCAAAATCTCCGTGATTCGGTCAAAATCGGTTTCCGCTAATTGGGCTGCTAATGTAGCAGTCTGTTGTCCACCTTCATAGAAATAAACCTCAAAATTTTGAGATGTTAAAACCTGCCATTTGAAAGGGCGATATTGAATTCTATTTTTTCCAAAAGGCTCTTGCGTAGGGAAAAAATTCTGAGCTTCCAAACGATTGAAAGTCAGAATGAATAGCGTGAAGAGTAATACTTTTTTCATTTTAAGTCTTTTTATTTCTTATTTTAAGTTTTAAAAACAACGGCTTGTGACTTAAACGTAGCTTTTAATGCCCTAAATATAACGAAGCAAAACGATTAATATTTACTTCGGTGTGAAGTTCTTTTTGATGGACTAAATAATCCACAAATTGTTTGCCAAAAAAGGGTGCCAGCGATACGCCTTTTGAGCCAAATCCATTAAAAATTCCGATGTTTTCAATTTCTGGGTGCATTCCTAAAAATGGACGGCGGTCTTTTGTGGCAGGACGGACGCCAGCCTGTTGTGATAATATACGCATTTGAGGCTTCATAAGTTTCTGATATTTTTCAGTTAAAATAGTTGCCCCTTCCTCGGTAGAAATAAAATCTAAAACATCCCATTTATAAGTTGCTCCGAGTCTAAATTTATTATTTCCCAATGGAATTACAAATACGCCTTGATTGATAATTTCTTGTAAATCAAGGTTTTGTATTTCAATATCCAAAATTTCACCTTTGACTGGATTGAATGGAAGATAATTGAAATGAGGATTAAATTTACCGTTGTAGCCTTCGCAGTAAATGGTAGTTTCCTCCGCTCCCGAAGGGGGAACTTTTGAATCCGATTTTAACTCCTCCTTCAGAGGTTGGGGGGTTATTGTCAGCACTTTTCTTTCTATAAAATAGTCCTTAAAAGAATTCAACATCACTTTCAAATCCACCCAACCAGCATGTTTCATCGTAATTCCTCCGAGGGAACTATTCACAATTTCTTTACGATGGATATTTTCAAATTTTAAACTACAAAAATCAAAAAAAATATCTGGAATATGGTCACTTTTGAAGAATTTTTGAGTAGCAATATCTGGGAAAGGATGAAAAATAGGCATTGGAAAGAAGAATTTGGCGTTTAATTCTTTTTCTAATTGAGGGTAAAAATTTTCTAAAAAAGGAAAAATATCATCCGCCAACCAAGTTTTAACCAATCGCTTACCCGTAACAGGATTATAAATTCCAGCGGCAATTTTTGAAGAAGAAGGAATACTGGGATTATCAAATATTTGAACATTTTGACCTTCTTTCAACAGAAAATAGGCAAGAATAGAACCTGCAAGTCCTTGTCCGATGATGGTGTAATTTTTAATAATTTTAGGTTCTGTAACTTCTTTCATTTTAGGGATATTGATAAAATAAAAAGCCCAATCGTTGTTGGGCTTTTTTGAAAATTTACGTTTTTGGTTTATTGAATTGCGTTTCTTACAAATTTTAAAGAAATACCTAACATTCCAGAGAAGGCTTCTTTATAAAAACCGCTTTCATAAAACCGCTTGACATTATCATTTTGAATCTATTGAGTAACTTTTAAGACAGTTTTTTCTTTTGTATATCTCTTTATTTCTTCTTGAATAGCCTCTATAATACCCATTGTTCTGGCGTTTTAGTCAATAGAGACAATTTCATTGTCTAACTTAGAAATTAATTCTGGTTTTTCAAACGAAACATACATTTTAATAAACGAACAGATTTTAATAAAAATCAAGTGGTTAATCAATAATCATAATCTAATCCCAACACACTTCTTAACTCATTTAAAGCGGGATTTTTCTCGGCTAAAAACTTAAATTTATCGGCTTGGGTATATATCAGGGTAGTATTCTCTTGTTCAGCAACCACGACTTCCAAGTGAATGGTGGAATTCTGTAATTCTCTACGTAAAAAGTTCAAAACCTCAGTTCGTAAAGTCGTTGTAAGAAGGTCAGTTTGAATTTCATTATCTACTTCCAAATGAATGGTTGTGCCATTCAAAGTAAATTTTCTATTCAAAATTACATATTCACTAAATCGTCTTTTTTTCTCTAAATCCTTAATTAAATTATCCCAAATTGGTTGTAATTTATGAATTGTAAAATCCTTATTCTGTTGAACCACAGGCTCTTGCACTTGTGAAACATCTTGTTGCGTAGCTTGAACTATTGGTTTTCCAATCGTTGCCGTACTCCTCAATTTGCCCATTGATGGGATTTGAAGGGTTATGGGGTTTTGGGATTGTGGATCAGTTGTTGGTATTTGGTCGGTAGGCGTTTCCACATTAGTTACTGGCGATTCGTTAGTAGTTGCAAGTGGTTTACTGTTAACTGATAACTGGTCACTGGTAACTGAAACTACTTTCCCCCGCCGTCGCCCTCCGTGGCGGGTAATGTGGCTAAGTTTAATACGTTGGCGATATTTGCCAATTTCAACAAACATATTTCTACGTGCAGTTTTTGATTTTTGGCAGCTTTATAATTTAAATCACAACTTGCTCCGATGCTTAAAGCTGATACTAAAAATGAATAAGATGCTGTTGCTGACTGTTCCAAATATTTCTTTTGAACCGATTCCGAAACTTGTAATAATCTGACGGTTACGGGATCCTTACACACCAAAATATTCCTAAAATGTTCTAATAATCCAATGATAAATTGATGTCCGTCAAAGCCCTTTTTTAAGATTTCGTCGAATAATAAAAATGAATCCGAAACTTTAGAATTCAAAAGAGCATCGGTCATTTTAAAGTAATAATCGTAATCCAAAATATGCAGATTGTCAAGTACTTCTGCATATTTGAGAACATTATCTTTGGAAAAAGTAACGTTTAAATCGAACATTGAAAGGGCATCACGAAGACCGCCATCCGCCTTCTGTGCAATCAATTCCAACGCTTCCAAATCCGCAATGATTCCTTCCATTGACGCAATTTGCGATAAATGCAAAGTCATTTCATTAATCTGAATTCGATTAAAATCAAATATCTGACAGCGGGATAAAATCGTGGGAAGAATTTTATGCTTTTCAGTGGTTGCCAAGATGAAAATGGCATAAGAAGGAGGTTCTTCCAACGTCTTTAAAAAGGCATTGAAAGCACTCGTTGAGAGCATATGAACCTCATCAATAATATAGATTTTATACTTGCCCGATTGCGGAGGATATCGTACTTGGTCAATTAAATTCCGAATATCATCAACCGAGTTATTAGAAGCCGCATCCAATTCGTGAATATTAAAGGAAGCATTATTTTGAAATGAAGTACATGAATCGCACTTTCCACAGGCTTCTGCCTCCTGAGTAAGGTTTTCGCAGTTGATAGTTTTGGCTAAAATCCTTGCACAGGTGGTTTTTCCAACGCCTCGTGGACCACAAAACAAGAAGGCTTGGGCTAAATGATTGGTACGAATGGCATTTTTAAGAGTCGTGGTGATATGCGATTGCCCAACCACAGAATCAAATAATTGTGGGCGATATTTACGGGCTGAAACTACAAAATTTTCCATACGCAAATGTAAGGAAAATTTTGTGATGTGGGAATACTATTTCCGCTCATAATCCGCTGGATTCTCTCCCCAAAATTCCGTTTCCCATTTTAAAATCTTGTTTGAATACGGATTATCTTTTAACCATTGAACGGCTCTTTCAGCTAATATAAAAAGTTCTTCGGTCTTTTTATTTCGTTCTAAATTTGTCTTAATAGCTTTATTTTTTACCCAACTAATAGCAGTTCTTGAGTCGGAATAAATTGGCAGAAGTGAATTGTGTTTTTTCAAGAATGCTAAGCCATGAACTATCGCCAAAAACTCGCCAATATTCACTGTTCCTTGTGGGAAAGGACCCATCGAAAAAAGAACTCTTTTCGTTCCCGTTTCCACACCTTGATATTCTAATTTTCCAGGATTACCCGCACAGGCAGCATCCACAGAAATACTTTCTACGTTATATTTTCCGACCAAAGCCGATGATTTTGTTTGCTTGCCTTGTGTTGTTCCTTGGGGCTTTTGAACTGATTGCCAGTATTTTCCTTTGAAAGCATCCTCAGCCTCTTTCAAACTGTCGAAAGATTTATACTGAGCGGTTTCAAAGCCTTTTACTTGCTCTTCGGCTTCCTTCCAAGTATTGAAAACACCCGTTTGTCTGCCTTTCCAGACGGTATAAAATTTTGTTTTTTTAGCCATTACTGCAACCACATGGAAATGATAGGAAACATACAAAATAAATTAAAACTTCAATCTCGACTGCAAAATTTTAATTGAAATTGCCAATAAAATTACCCCAAAAACCTTTCTCAGCACATTTACGCCCACTTGTCCGAGCTTTGATTCTATCCATTTTGAGGCTCTCAGAACTAAGTAAATGAACACCAAATTTAATAGAATACCAACCAAAATATTTACTTCTTCAAATTGTGACTTTAATGATAAAATGGTTGTCATTGTGCCTGCACCCGCAATTACGGGGAAAGCCAAAGGCACAATTGAGGCAGCTTTGCTTGCCGACATATCTTCTGACTTAAAGATATTTCTCCCCAAAGTCATTTCCAATCCAATCAAGAAAATGATTAATGCCCCCGCAATCGCAAAAGAATTGATGTCCACTCCAAAAAGATTTAAAATTGATTTTCCTACGTATAGAAAAATAATCATGATGCCGCCTGAAACCAACGTTGCCTGTTCAGCATGAATATGTCCCGTCTTTCTGCGGAGGTCAATAATTACTGGAATTGCTCCCAAAATGTCAATCACTGAAAATAATATCAGGGATACAGAAATGATTTCTTTAAAATTTAATTGCATGTTTAAAGTAGGACAGATTTCCAACCTGTCAATCGAAATTAACTTAATAGTTGAATCAAAGTTTTAATCTCAAATTCTTCAATGGCAGGAAAGTTGGCAATCCTGAAAGTAGTATTTTTCCAAGAACCGTAGCCATTGCCGACCGTAATTTTATGAGCTTTTGTTGAGGTTTTTATTTGCTCAATTTGTTCTTTCGTTCCCTCAATCGTAATGACCGTATCAGAACGAACATCTGGATTTTGAGTTAAGCATTTCATTCCATTATTATCGAAAAAATCGTACCATTTTTTGGCTTGAAATTTTATTCTTTTATCTATAATTGAGATATTTTCAACTTCTTGCATTAATTTTTTTACCAAATATATATTCAACATATTTGGCGTATAGTGCGTTTGAAATTTCTGAAAATTTTCGTGAATAAATAATAAACTATTATAAAATTTACGGTCATTTATTTGTTCTGCACGTTCAATTGCTCGGGGCGAACATATCATAATTGCCATACCTGCGGGCAGTCCCAAACACTTTTGAACGGAGGCAAACCAAACGTCTCCATCGTTAAAATCAAAGTCAATTCCTCCCAGTGAAGAAGTAACATCTACGGCGATTATTGCTTCTGGAAAAGTCTTTCTGAATGGTTTTAAATCCTTGATTTGAGTGCCGTTGGAGGTTTCATTTTGAGTTACACAAATAACATCTTTAAAATTGCTAATATTTTGAATATCAGGAAGTTCATTTAATTCAAAGGGGATTCTTTCAATACTTTGAATTAACTTTTCAGCATAATTAGTCCATTTTTCACCAAAGGCTCCGTTATAAAAATGTAGGCTTTTTTGTTGCGTTAATGATTGAGCAATTATCTCCCAAGCCTCCGTTGCGGATGAGATAAAATAAACGTGATAATCATCAGGAATATTGAGTTTTTGATGTAGCCCTTCAATGGCTCCACGAATAATTCCCATGCCTTCTTGACTACGATGATTGACACTCAAAATTCCCTCTGCAAAAGCCTCTTGCAGATAGTTGGCAACTTGTGAATATACCTTTGAAGGTCCTGGATAGAAAGTCATTTTGATTGAGTTAAAAAGTTTTGCGAAAATCGTTGTCTAACTTTTCTAACAACTCTTTAACCTTAAAAACTTTTATAACTTATAAATACGTTTGAATCGCAAAATCATATCCTCTCAACCCAAAACCGATGATAATTCCGATTGAGTTTTTGCTCAAAAAACTATGGTGACGAAATTCTTCACGGGCATATACGTTAGAAATATGCACTTCAACGGCAGAGGTTTTCACTGCCGCAACGGCATCAGCAATGGCAATTGATGAGTGCGTAAATGCTCCTGCGTTCAATACAATTCCATCGTAAGAAAAACCTACTTCGTGAATTTTGTCAATTAATGCTCCTTCATGATTCGATTGAAAATACTCCAAAGCTACCGTATCGACATATTTATCTTTTAAAACCTCAAAGTATTGTTCAAAAGTTTGATGACCGTATATTTCGGGTTCACGTTTACCCAAAAGATTCAAATTGGGTCCGTTGATGATGATTATTTTTTTCTTTGACATTTTTTTGAAGTTATAAAAGTTAAAGTAGTTAAAAGGTCAAACAGTTGATTTAGTCAATATTTCATCAGAATTTTACGGTGAATCCATATTTAACCGTTCAACTTTATAACATTCTAACTTTTTAACTAACGATGTGGCAAAGCTATCTAAAAAATTTCAAAAGCTACCTTACTTTGGAGCGTTCTCTTTCTGAAAATTCGATTGAGGCGTATTTGCGTGATGTCGGAAAGCTGTGGGAATACCTTGAAATTGCGGGAGAATTAGACATTCAGCCGGAAACTGTTACGGATAAACATATCTTTAATTTCTTTTATTATATTGGCGAATTAGGGCTTGAAGCCACTTCTCAGGCAAGAATGCTGTCGGGTTTGAAATCGTTTTTTAAGTATCTTTTATTGGAAGATATTATCAAAATCGACCCAATGGCATTGATTATGTCACCCAAAATCGGAAGAAAATTACCTGCAACTTTAACGTTTCCAGAAATTGAAAAAGTATTAGATATTATTGACCTTTCAACCAACGAAGGTACTCGTAATCGAGCAATTTTGGAGGTTTTGTACAGCTCAGGTTTGCGGGTTTCGGAATTGGTTGAAATGAAGATAACAGAATGTTATTTTGATATTGGTTTTATCAGAATTATTGGAAAAGGCGATAAAGTCAGACTCGTTCCTATTGGGAGAGATGCTTTGCATTACGTCAAAATCTATTTAGAAAGTGTTAGAAATCAGCAAGTTATAAAACCCGAAGCTGAAAATCATGTTTTCTTAAACAGAAGAGGAAATAAATTGTCACGGGTAATGATATTCTTGATTATCAAGGACTTAGTGGCTCGTGTAGGGATTCAAAAAACAATTAGTCCGCACAGTTTTAGGCATTCTTTTGCTACGCATCTCATTGAAGGCGGGGCAGATTTACGGGCAGTTCAAGAAATGTTGGGACATGAATCTATTACCACCACAGAAATTTACACCCACCTCGACCGTGAATATTTACAGCAAACCATTGTTGATTTTCATCCAAGAAGCAGGAAAAAATCTTAAAGTCTTTCATAAATTCTCAATATCCTCCAAATAAGTTCTTGCCTGTTCCAGAATATCAGCTTTCTGCTCGGGTTGCATTTTGTTCCACGTTACGTAAGCCATTCCTATTCGAGGATTTTTAGAAAGTTTATCCGCATGGCGGTCATAAAAATTCCAATAAAAGCTATTAAAAGGACAGGCTTTATATCCAACTTTCTTAGATTTGTCATAAAAACACGTACCACAATAACTGCTCATTTTATCAATATAATTTGCCGAAGATACATACGGTTTTGAACCCACAATCCCTTCATCAGCATACTGACTCATGCCTCTGGTATTGGTTATTTCAACCCACTGAATCGCATCAATATAAATGCCCAAATACCACTCATCAACTTCGTCTGGGTGCATACCCGCAAGCAAGGAAAAATTACCAATAATCATCAGCCTTTGAATGTGATGAGCGTAGGCGTAATCCAAGCTTTGCCCGATGCTGTGCTTCAAACAATTCATTTTTGTTTCGCCAGTCCAAAACCAACTTGGTAGTTTATTATCGTGATTGAAATAATTAAGTGTCTCATATTCAGGCATTTTATTCCAGTAAATTCCCCGCATATATTCCCGCCAACCCATAATTTGTCGAACAAATCCTTCAATTTGTGCTATGCTGATTTGGTCTTGATTATCTTCCCAAAATTTTATTGATTTATTGATAACTTCCAAAGGAGAAAGCAATTTACTGTTCATTGAAAACGACAATCGAGAATGATATATTGACCAATAGGAGGGGTGCATTGCATCCTCAAAAGTGCCAAAATGTT
>JAYVRF010000121.1:0-6950 GCA_043756925.1 Arcicella sp.
TTGCCGAACAAGCTGCAATACTTCCCCAAGTACGTTTTTTTGACCATGAAATTAAGGGAATTACTTTCGATTGACCAGAAGTTTGTGCCTGTATTCGCATGGGCAACTCATTAAAGTAATTTTCAGGTACTTTAAAAATGGTTGATTTTGGTAGATTATCTAAATTAATGTTCTTATTTTTCATCTCTTCAAACACGTAGAAATATAAAATACATTGAAATTTTGCTTTTATATTTTTAGTGTAATTTTAAATTTATTATTTTTATTCTTTGATTATAAATTTCAACAATGGTTTAAAATAGATTCTTAAAATTCTGAGTTTTTAAGATGTTGCTCCACTTTCTTAACGGCCAAATGATATGATGCTTTCAAGGCTCCAACTGAGGTACCTGTAATTTCCGAAATCTCTTCATACTTCATTTCGTCGTAGTATTTCATGTTGAAAACCAATCTTTGCTTGTCGGGTAAAGTCAAAAGTGCTTTTTGCAATTTTAACTGAATTTCATCCCCCGAAATCAAATTTGAGTCATCAATTTTATTAGATAACTCTTCGGTAATATTGTTTATCGGTAGGAAAAAACGTCTTTTCTTTTTTGCTAAATGATTTAGACATTCATTCGTTGCGATACGATAAATCCAAGTAAACAATTGTGAATCTCCTTTAAAATTGTCTAATGCTTTCCAAATTTTTATAAATGTTTCTTGGGTTAAATCATCGGCATCGTCATGGTCAATCACCATTTTTCGGATATGCCAATAGACCTTTTGCTGATAAATTATTACCAGTTGACTAAAGGCAAAATTGCGTGTTTCAAGAACAGCAAACTTTGCTAATATGTCTAAATCATTTAATTTTATTTCTGTCATTCAGAATTAAGTATAACAGGTTTCTAACTGCGACGCATAGTCCTGTTAAATACGAACAGGTCTATGCGTCGCAGTTGGAAACCTGTTATACAAAAAAACTCCGCAAGAATCTAAATTCTTGCGGAGTTAATTAACTCACAATCAAAAACTTATGAATTTTTACGAGCAATAACTTTCAAGACTTTTTCAACAATCACTGTTGCATTCAAACCATATTTTTCCATCAATTGGGCTGGCGTTCCAGATTCTCCGAAAGAGTCGTTTACTCCCACATATTCCATTGGAACAAGATGATTTTTGATAAGCACCTGAGCAATTGAATCACCCAAGCCACCCGCAATTTGATGTTCCTCAGCCGAAACCGCACAACCTGTTTTGCGTACTGATGCTAAGACAGCTTCTTCGTCCAAAGGTTTAATCGTGTGGATATTTATTATCTCAGCATCAATTCCTTTTTCTGCCAAAATCTCACCCGCCAAGATTGCTTCCCATACTAAATGCCCCGTGGCAAAGATACTTACATCTTTCCCTTCGTTCACCGTCCAAGCCTTTCCGATGATAAATTCTTGGTCAGGGTCAGTAAAAATTGGCACAACTGGACGACCAAAGCGTAAATAAACGGGTCCCACGTGTTCAGCAACGGCAATAGTTGCGGCCTTGGTTTGGTTATAATCACAAGGATTAATTACGGTCATACTTGGCAACATTTTCATCAATCCCAAATCTTCCAAAATTTGGTGAGTAGCTCCATCTTCACCTAATGTCAAACCTGCATGAGAGCAAGCAATTTTGACATTTTTGTTTGAATAAGCTACCGATTGACGGATTTGGTCATAGACTCGACCCGTTCCAAAGTTGGCAAAAGTGGTGGCAAAAGGAATTTTTCCACCGATTGTTAAGCCTGCCGCAATACAAATCATGTTCGCTTCGGCAATACCCGTTTGAAAAAATCTCTCTGGATTTTCTTTGATGAATGCGTCCAATTTCAATGAACCGATTAAATCAGCACAAAGAGCCACAACATTTGGGTTGGTTTGTCCCAACACTTGCATTCCAGCACCGAAGCCAGAACGGGTATCTTTTTTTTCTGTAAATGTATATTTTTTCATTTTTTCTTTTTCTAAATCTTAATAATCCCCCAAAGTCTCAGGTAATTGTGCCAAAGCAGCCGCTAATTGCTCATCATTTGGAGCAACGCCGTGCCATTTGTGCGAACCCATCATAAAATCAACACCAGCACCCATGTCGGTTGCCATAATAATCATCGTTGGTTGTCCGCTTCCAGCAAAAGCTCTTGCTTCCCCTAAAATTTTTACTACATCAGCCATGTCATTACCATTCATTTTCATGATATTCCAACCAAAGGCGGCATATTTTGCTCCCAAGTCACGGTTGTTCATTACTTTATCGGTTGAGCCATCAATTTGCTGACCGTTAAAGTCAATGATTGCTACCAAATTATCAACTTTATGGTGTGGGGCATACATCGCTGCCTCCCAAACTTGACCTTCGTTTTGCTCGCCATCACCCATCAAAACGAAAACCATTGAATCGTCTCCGTTCAATTTTTTGGCTTGTGCCGCCCCAATCGCTACTGACATTCCTTGCCCAAGTGAACCAGAAGCAATGCGAATACCTTCTAAGTGTTCATGGTTGGTTGGATGTCCTTGCAAACGTGAATTTAGCTTACGAAAAGTTGCTAATTCAGAAGGCTGAAAATATCCAGCACGGGCTAAAACAGAATATAAAACGGGTGAAATATGACCATTTGACAAAAAGAAAAGGTCTTCGCCTATACCGTTCATATCAAAAGGTTTTGTTCCGTCTGCATTAGATTTGAGGTTCATTTGGTCGAAATAAAGACCAACTAATAAATCGGCACAACCCAAGGAGCCTCCTGGATGACCTGATTGACAAGCATGAACTTGTCTGACAATATCACGTCTAACTTGCGACGCAACGCTCTGTAATTCAGTAATTTGCATTATTTATTTTTTATTATTGAAATCTTTTACTTTACCCTAAAATCTGGTTTGAATGGTTCTTCGTATCTACTTTACTAATAATATCAGTAATAATTCTTTGCTCATCAATCACAAAAGTAGTTCTGGCTGTTCCCATATACGTTTTTCCGTACATTGACTTTTCCACCCAAACACCATACGCTTCAACCACTTGATGGTCTTCATCGGAGAGTAATGTAAATTTTAAATCGTACTTTTTAATGAATTTTTGATGGGCTTTTTCTCCATCCACACTTACACCAATGATTTCAAAACCTTTGGCATTCATGGCTGGTAAATGCTCATTCAAATTGCAGGCTTGGGCGGTGCATCCAGGCGTATCATCTTTTGGGTAAAAATATAAAACTACTTTCTTGCCCGCAAAATCAGACAATTTAACGATGTTTCCGTTTTGATCCTTTTGCTCGAACTGTGGAGCTTTTTCGCCTATTTTTAGGTTCATTTTTCGATTGTTTAGATTTTTTAATCGCTTTGGGCGAAGCAATTTTCACGCTATCAATTTTTGTTTCAAATCTAATTTTATTGCCTTGATTGTCTTCTAATTCCAATCGTAAATCCCCGTAAAACTTCTGAGTTGAATCCGTTTTTACCGACCATAATTTTGATTGTTTAGCATCGTATTCCGTTAAAACAAATTCATCATTGACAAAAGCCTTAAAACTTTTCACACCCGATAAATTATCTCCAATTCGCATAGAAAATTCGTCTGAATTCTTACGAATAATACTTAATCTCGGTGGAATTGTGTCGGTTAAAATTTCAAAACTCCCCAATCTTCTTGCCTCAAATTGTGCCTGATTGTTGTTCCAAGTAGTTTTTATGAAATTTCTGTTATTTTTGCTTTTGTAATAAACCGAAGTTTTGTCGGGATTAATTACTTGAAAATCTGGTGAAATCTTTATGGATATTTTTCCTTTTAGTGGAATAATATTTTCACTAATTTTTATAACATTTGCATTAATTTCTGTTTGCAAATATAAAGTATCGTACAAGGAACGTTCATCAAAGTTTACCTCAATTTTATCTAATTCAAACGATTCAATCCGATTTGGAACAATCATTTTTCTTAAATTCGTTGCTTTGGCTAAACCATCAATAATAACCGAATCGGGCAACCCTTTTTTCAAGTCCCAAAGATACACGGCTTCATTGTTTTTTACGTAATTTATCGGTAAATCTGTGGAAGAATTCGCAAATTTTAAACTTGCTATTGAATTGATTGTCTTTAAATTACGAGCCTTTATAACGAAAGTATTTTCGTCAATTGATTGAGAGATTATAATTGGTAAAGTATTGGGATTTGCTGTTTTTGAAGCCTCTGTAATTCCTCCAATTACAGTAAAATTCATGGTACTTCCATTTTCAAAGGCATCCCAAAGTTTGATTGTTATTTGGTGCATTTTGCCATCATTAATTGCTATTTTTCCTTTGGAAATGGAAGATTTATAAATCGGTAACTCATTATTTCCATCATCTTGAAAGAGTTTCTGAAAACGATTTCTACGAGTTTGTTCAATTTCATAATCGTTATGCACATTAATATTATGCGAAACTTCATTGGGAAATTGCTCCAAATGTGAATAATAGACTTCCACATTATCCACAAATAATTCTGCACAAGTTATTCCGTTTGAATTATTTGTACCATTCATTTTATCTACCGAAAGCATTTCAAGTCCTATTTCACCGATTGCATTTATTGGCTGATTGATTGAATATGAACCGTTAGACTGTTTAACAGGAAAAAACAACTTTTTGCCAAACTCTCCATTTATTCTTGAATCTATTGTTAAAGTTCTAATAATCAATTGTTGAAAAATAGGAGGGAGGTTATCCCGAATTTCAGAAAAACCAAAATTTAAAGGATTCAAAATAGTATTGCGAGTATCTCGAATTTCAAAATGCAAATGTGGTCCGCCTGAACCGCCCGAATTACCCGAAAGTCCAATAATTTGTCCTCTTGCGACCTCAAATTCTTGTGGAGATAGTTTTAATCTTATTTCAAAAGTTTGACTTTCAATTCTTTTCTTTTTAACATAACTTGCCAGCGATTTTGCAAAAGTTTTTAGGTGTCCATAAACCGAAACAAAGCCGTTTGGATGTGTTATGAAGATAACATTTCCGTAACCACTGGTTTGAACTCGAACCTCCGAAATATATCCGTCACCCGTGGCATATACAGGCAATCCTTCACGTCCTTGGGTTTTTATATCAATTCCAGCATGAAAATGGTCAGAACGTAAATCGCCCATTCCGCCCGCCAAATAATTTTGTTGGTTAGGATTAATTGGAAATAAAAAATAGCCTTTTGGATAATCTAATTGCGTTTTCTGAGCCTGGATTTTTAAAATTATCAGGCTCAGAAATATTATAATTAATGATTTTTTCAATGTATAAATTATTTAGCGGATTACTTAACCTCAAAACTCATCATCTCCTCACTTTCAATAAAAGCCGTCAATTTATCCCCAACCACAACTTTTCCAACCCCCGCAGGCGTTCCCGTGAAGACCAAATCCCCAGTTTTTAACGTAAAATATTTAGAAATCTCGGCAATAATTTCATCAAAATTCCAAAGCATCAAATGGGTATTTCCTTTTTGTCGAACTTTTCCATTTACTTCCAAATGGAAATTTAAGTTTTGTAAATCGGCAAATTGTGTTTTTGAAACAAACCCAGAAATCGGTGCTGAACCATTAAACGCCTTTGCTTTTTCCCAAGGCAAACCCTTTTCTTTTAACTTTGATTGTAAATCTCGTGCCGTGAAATCAATTCCAACACCAATTTCATCGTAGTATTTATGAGCAAATTTGGTTTCAATATTCTTTCCAACTTTGTTTATTTTTAAGACAATTTCTACTTCATGATGAATATCATTTGAAAAATCTGGATGATAAAAAGTCTCATTATCCTTCAGAATGGCAGTATCTGGCTTCAAAAAGATAACGGGTTCTAAGGGACGTTCATTTTTTAACTCACTAATATGGTCAGCGTAATTTCGCCCAATGCACAAGATTTTCATATTTATTCGTTTTATTGGTAATTCAAGTATTTGAGATATAATCTAACAAAATTACCCTGAAATCGCAAAAATGTAGAACCTTTTTAAAATTATTACGTCTCAAAGTTGATTATCTTTTCATTGGCACACTTTTTTAGCTAATTTAAACGATAATTGTTAATAGTACCTTAAAACTAAATATTAAAATGAAACGAATCATTTTTTACGGAGCATTCCTCCTAACTACTATCTGGGCTTGTTCAAAAGTACCTTTGTCAGGTAGAAATCAACTATTATTGGTTTCTGATTCTGAAATGAATGCGATGGCTTTGACAAGCTACAAACAATTTTTAGATACAAGTAGAGTTGTTCCAGCTAACAGTCAACAAGCAACGATGGTTAAACGAGTAGGTGAAAGAGTGGCAAAGGCTGCTGAAAGTTATTTTAAAAGTGTTGGACATTCGGAATATCTTAGTGGTTTTCAATGGCAAACTGAATTAATTCAAAGTAATCAAGTAAACGCTTGGTGTATGCCTGGTGGAAAGATGGTTGTTTATACAGGTATTTTGCCAATAACACAAAATGAAACTGGTTTAGCTGTTGTGATGGGACATGAAGTTTCTCACGCTATTGCCAAACATGGTGCTGAAAGAATGAGTCAAGGAATGTTAGCACAGGGGCTTTTAGTTGCTGGACAAGTTGGTCTGGGCATTGCGATGAGAGATAAACCAAATGCAACTCAAAATCTTTGGAATACCGTTTTTGGGGTTGCCGCACCCGTTGGGGCACAATTAGGAATGATGGCTCATGGTCGTTATCAAGAATCTGAGGCTGACCATTTGGGCTTAATTTTTATGTCAATTGCAGGATACAATCCGAATGAAGCCGTTGATTTTTGGGGTCGTATGGCGGCAAAATCTGGCAGTGGAGCGAAACAACCCGTTTGGTTATCAACGCACCCATCCGATGGACAACGTATTTCTGACATTAAAAGTAGAATGGGCGAGGCAATGAAATATTATAATGCTTCGGTAAAAAGTGGAGCAAATGGGCGTTAT